>JADGEP010000004.1 GCA_016744275.1 Candidatus Krumholzibacteriia bacterium
GGCCTGCAGTGGAACGCCAACGGTGTTCTGAAGAATCTGCCCGTCGATGTGATGGTGGGTTTCTTCACCCAGGAAATCAAAGTCGGCACCGTTTACGAATCTTCGGCCAATACGTTTTTTGCCGGCGCGAGCAAGGACTTCACCATGCTGACGGTTTATGGCGGCGTGGCCAAGGAAGACTCCGAAATGGATGTGTCCTACATCTTTGAGCATCCGACCGATGCAAATCTGAATTCTGAAGTGGGCTTCAACGTTGAAGGCGTGCAGGACACGCGTTTCACCATCGGCGCCACCTTCGACTTTCTGGCCAAGCTCAACGTCGAGATGGGCGCTGGCAACAAAATGACTTCCTATTCGGCTGGACTGATGTTCGGCTTTTAATCTGCCCTTGAAAGGATAACGACATGAAGATCAACACGAATACGCTTTGGCGGGGCCTGACGATGGTTTTGGTCCTGCCCGCTCTCGCCGGTCTGATTTTGCTTGGCGGTTGCAGCAATGACCCGGTGACGCCCAAGGATGAAGTGCCTGCCCTGAAGGCCGACGATGTGGCCACCCAGGCGGGTATGGTCGCCATGGCAGCCGCCATTGTGACGCCGCAGACGGTGGAGTTTGCCGGCAAGTCCGACAAGGACACCTACGTGCACACTTTCACCGGTACGGTGGTTGGTGTGGTGACCATGGACTATTTCACTGGTGGCGCGGGCGGTACGCCGGCTCCGTGGAATACGGCCGACTATGTTGACTTCTACACCGCATCCGATGCGCCTTTGGTGGCGACCATCGGGCTGAGTGGTTTCGAAGGCACCGTCTCGTTGGGCTTTGCCTTGAACGCGGCTCTGGATCGGGTTGCTGATCCGAACACCGCCACGGTCAATGGCACCGGCACTTTTGTCTCCGGCCAGTACGACGCAACCTTCGCCTTCACGGATCTATTCGTGCGGCAGGGCGCCAATTATCCCATCAGCGGCACGATGACGTTCACCACGACCAATTTCATTGCCACGGTGACTTTCAATGGCACCTCAACGGCGGTTATGGAAATGTCGGATGGCACGAACTGGCATGTTGACCTGACCAACGGCGAAGTCACTCCGGTTTTCCCTGGCTAGATAACTGGACTCGTCGGTTAGGACTAGTCGGTTAGGACAAGTGGGTTAGGCAATGTGAAAGCCGGTCGACCGCAATAAACGAGGGGGAGTCCCGAAGGACTCCCCCTTTTTCTCTCCGCTATAGCCAGACTTCGCTCCAGAACGGTTCCGTCCTGTTCTCCTGAACCAAACTCGATCTTGCGATCGTGAGTCGTAGTTCAGCCCGGAGCACGTGCCCGACACGACTTTGCGCTGCTTACGATATCAGGGCAGCCAGGTCGGTTCCGGCGCGGGTCACGTCTGGTCATCTCCGCTTCCGCTCAACTCCATAATTTGCGGATACACCATGCGACCTATAATGAAACAACAAAAAGCCGGATTCAAGGGGATTTTAGACTGGTTTTGGGCGGGGCCTGTGAATCGCGCAACATCAGTGCCGCCAAAACCAGGGCCGCTGCGATTCCAAACCGCAGGGTGATGTCTTCATCGCGGAAGGCCACTCCGAGGCTGGCGGCAATCAGGGGTTGCAAGAAAATGAAGATCGCAACCCGGGTGGCGGGGACTCGTTTGACGGCCCAGAGGTTGAGAAAATACGTGACCACCGTGGCGCCGAGAATGACGTAGACCATGGCGCCAAAGTGAGCGGGCGTCAGCAGGGAAAAATTCGTCGCCACCAGTTCGTCGCCACCGTAGAAGAGCATGCCCAGGGCGCCCCAGAAAAAGACCACCGCCGTGGCCATCAGGGGATCGTTGCGCGACATCACTCGCCGGCCGATGACCACATAGAGTCCATAGCTGGCGGCGTTGCTGAGAGTCAACAGATCACCGACCAGGTATTGCGAATTCAATTGGAACCGGTCGGCTTCCAACAAGACCAGCACTCCAATGGTGCCGGCGGCAAAACTGAGAGTCTTGCGCAGCGACAGTTTTTCCTGTTTCAGGAGGACCGAAAAGAGCAAAACAAAAGTGGGGATCTGACTGCAGATCAGCGCTGACCGGCCCACCGTGGTGCGGGAAAGCCCCTCCAGAAAAAAGCCCTGGTTGAACACCACGCCAAACAATGCCGCAACCGCGAGCAGTCCGATATCGCGAGCAGGCGGCAGTGGTTGACGCCTGGCCACGGCAATCACCGCGATGACCAGGAATGCCGCCGAGGTGCGCAACGCCGCCCAGGCCGCCGGTCCCATCTCGGTCACGATGATCTTTGAAGCCAGGTAGTTGATGCCGAACAAAACCTGAATGGTGATCAGGGCGAGGCGCACTCGGTTGGGGTTGGTCACAGCGGTGGTGGTCATGTGCCCCGGCATTTCAGGTTGGAGGGGTCGCTCGGGTTAGAGAGGGCGCCTGGCTGGGGAAACTTAAGTCCTGGCCCGGTGTTCGTCCAAAAAAGCCGGCATCTCGGGTGCGCAGGAATTGCCATCGCCCCGCTGGCAGGATATGATTCGGCAGGATCGCGATCGATTTAGAAATTTCCGAGCAGCGAACAGGACCCGTTTCCAATGCCCAAAATGACACACTCCCTACAGATGGCCCTGCTGATCGTGATCCTCATTGGCGCGACGGCCGGTTTTGCCGCCGACGCCCCCCGCCTTCCCAGTCAGATTGTGGTGGAAGCGGGCTGGGGCAGCCCCTACGGCGAACTGGCCGAGGACTTCACCCAAACCTCTTTGGGCTTTGGCGCAAGCGACGGCCTGGAATTGGGCTTCCGCTGGCGCTACCACCTGTCTTCCTCGATTTCGCTGTCACCGGCCTTTCATTTTATGGATTACCGCAATTTCAAAAGCACCGATCCAGGCATAGGCGACTATAAGATTGCGGCTTCAAGTTTGCGGTACACCCTGGAGTTGATGGTCATGCGGGGCGATGAGTCCCATGTGGTGCGCCCCTTCGCGGCGCTCAGCGGTGGTTGGTACCGCAACCGGGTGACCGGATTCACCAAGAATTTTGCCTACCCGATTGAGGAGTCCACCAATACCCTGGGCCTTGCTTCGCGGGCGGGAGTGCGGCTGGGCACTTTTGAAATCAGTGCGGTCTATAGCCTGAATCGCTTCGATAGCTGGCGGTATTTTGAAACGGGCCAGGAAGAGGCTTACAATTGGGACAACTTCTCGGTACGAGCGGGCTGGATCATTCCCTTCAGCGATGGCCCAACGAAGAAGGAAACCCAATAGCTCGATCCGGACAATCGGGATACGGTCAAAAAAACTCCCCCGCGCCTTCCCGGCCGCGGGGGAGTTTGCCGTTGGGGCACAGCCCCAGCTCAGAACCTGGCTAAAAGACGATGGGCTTGCCTGGTTGCGCTGGAGCACCAGGGTCAGGTGAGTAGGGATCACTCGCCACCGAGTAGACACCTTGGCGATCCGCTGCGTCGACACCAGCGACTCTGATCCGGTGCGAATTACCGATCGTGGCGGTCAGCGTATAGCTGTTGGTTGACACGGAGGCGACCTGCGTCCAGTTGCCGCCATCAACAGAGTGTTCCACGACGTAGTGGTCAACGGCTGTGCCCGAAGCGGGGGCCGTCCAGGTGTACGAGACGGGCATGTCGGTCTGAGCCTGGGCCAATCCGGCGGTCAACGAGAAGGTCATCAGGCACAGCAGGCAGGGTATCATCAGGTTGCGTTTCGTTTTCATCGGTCTGTCTCTCCTTGTGTCCCGGGAATAAATTCCGCAGGTTTTGCAGGGGTGCGCCTCCATCGCTTTCCCCACGAACTGATCATGCCCCGAATTTGCAAAGGGGGTGCCACGAAGTTTTGGCAAAATTCCAAATGTGGGAAACTCGCTGGAAACGTGGCCATTAGAATCCCGGCGGGGGAATGTTTTCCACTCCGGGGTGTTTTTTGAGGTCGCACCGGGCGTGGCAATCTGCGAATATGGCGCCCAGCGATTGCAGAATGCACCGAAGAAAAACGATCCTTATTGTTGATATCAAAATGAGACAACCTGTTGTGTTGAAACAAAATACAAAATCAGCCGTGGCGGCATATCCGGCAACTTTTGCCTGGTTGGGCCTCGTTGCGGTCTATGCTGGCTTTCTGTCCGTGGGGTTTGTTTTTCACTTCCTGCCACCGATCTTGCCGGTGATCATCGCCGATCTGGGTCTGAGCCATACACAGGCCGGCCTTTTGATGTCGCTGTTCGCTCTGCCGGGCATTCTGCTCTCGCTGCCCGGAGGCTGGCTGGTCGACCGCTACGGCGAACGCCTGGTTGGCGGTTTGGGTGTGACCCTCATGGGCGCCGGGACCCTGCTCTTGGCAATGGCGCCCACTTTCACCTTGGTTTTGTTGGCGCGTGTTTTGTCGGGCATCGGCGCCATGGTCGGCGTGGTGGCCCTGCAACGTTTGGTCGTGCGCCTGTTCGCCGGTCGCAGCCTGGGTTTGCCTCTGGGTATCAGCGGCAGTGCCGTGCCGGTGGGCATCATCATCGTCTTGAATATTGCGGGGCCGCTGGCCGAGAGCGAAGGCTGGCGCGTCGTGGCCCTGCGTGTGGGAGGCGTCACGGCCTTGATCGGTCTCGCCTTTGTTGCGGTCGTTACCGTTGTCACCCGGGGGCGGGAATTGGGCCGTAACCAAAACGAGGATGTGGAGACCCTGCCGGATCAGGCGCAGAAGTTTCGCCCCCTTTGGATCGGTGGGGCGGTTTGGTTTTGCGCCAATGGAGCCATGACCGCCTTCATGACATTTGCCCCGGACCATTTTCAGGGCCTTGGCTTCGATGTTTCGGCGCGCGGCTTGTTCACCAGCATTCCCATGTGGACCAGCGCCGCCCTGGGCATGGTCACGGGTTGGCTGACCGATCGGCACGGCGGCCGTCCCGCCTTTATGGCGGTGGGCCTGCTCATGATGGGGGTGGCTCTGATCATCCTGCCCACTTTGCTGGTTCCCCCGGCCCTGGTCGGGCTGGTGCTGGGTCTATCTCTGGCTGCGGTCGTCACACCGACCATTGCCTTGCCGGGCGTTTTGTTGCCTGCCAGCCACACCGGCCGTGGCTACGGCATTCTTGCGACCTGCGCCAACGTTGGAATATTCGTGGTGCCGCCCTTGGCGGGCATGCTGCGGGACATCAGTGGCGGCTACCTCTGGCCGTTTTTTCTCATGGGTGGCGTGGCCCTGTTGGGCGTGATGGCGGCCGAAACGTTGCGCCGCGGGAAATTCATGCCCGGATTTTCTCGCCACGCGCTGGCCCTGGTGGCGCTGGTGCTGGTCGTTGGCTGCGGCAAGCAGGATCGCTATGAAGTGGTGGCGCCGGACATTTTTGTCGCCGGCGTTGTCCAGGAAGGCGAAATCACCGCGGTGCACGCCATGCTGAGCGGCAACGGCCTGGAGGCCGCCGACGCCTGGTCGGAGAACGACCTCGTTGAGGTGGGTATGTATGGCCGCGTGCTGCGAATCCAGGGTGATCTTTACATTCCACTGAACTTTCCGGGGCGAGAACATTTGGTTGGTGTCCTCTGTGAACCGGATGAAGAGCTTCTGGTGGTCACCGATGGCGGTGCCTTCTGGCGCTGGTCTGGCGGCACCTGGATGCAGTTGCCGGCCGTGCCGGTGAACAGGGCCCGATTCCTGGTCCGGGACCACTTGGGGTTTCCTCTGAGTGGCGGGTCTGCCGAATCCGAGGCCTTGTACCGATTTGAATCCGGTGTCTGGACCATGATTGGCGGGACCGTCGAGCCGAGGATTCGACTGGCCTGGTCTCATCCGGCGCAGGGCACTTGGTTGGTCACTTACGAAAACGAAATCCTGACCTTAAACGGCAACAGAGCCGCGGTGGTTGATTCGGCTGGGGTCAATGATTACTACGGGAGCCCGCAACTGGTCGGCGATGGAGTCGACAAGTTGGTGTACTGCGAAGGCGGCCGTGAGATGTGGCTCAGTGTAGGCGGCGTAGGCACGATCCATACTTGGCTGGCCTCGGTGGAGCCGCGGGTCCTTTTCTGGCGAGACGGATTGCTGCATTGCGTGACATCCGGGTATGAATTGGCCGCCTGGGATGGCGCCGATTGGCTGACGATTCCCGATACTGCTGTTAGTGGGCACAGCGTGCTATCTCGATCCCGGTCCGGGAAAGAGCTGATTTTTGACACCGATGGCGGAGTCGATGTTTATGATGGTGCGACGACTCGCGAGGCCGTTCCCCGCCAGGGGGGCGTTGATGGCTTGCAGGAGTACCAGGGCCGCTTGATGGCCTATCTGGATAGAGGAACGCTTTTTCGCGCCGAGTCGAATCCGCCGGAAGCCTGGCGTCTGATCGCTCGGACTGAAAATCGGGCAAGAGATAACAGCTTGATCAACGCTTTGATCGTGGACGATTTGGGCCGCTTGCTGGTCAAGGACCTCTACAATCTGTGGCACTGGGACGGCACCGCTCTGGTGCGAGAGGAAATAGTTGGGCTCGTATTGCGCGCCGACACCATGCCTGACGGCGAAGTGCTCATCAGCACCGATGAGAGTGTGGTGGCCTTGAGTCAAGGGGAGCTCGAATATTCGCCCACCTGGGATTTTTACGATGATTCGATCCGGGGCTTGCGGCGACGGTCGGCGACGGAAATCGAAGTTTTGAGCACCGAGGGTATGTACCTGTTGTCCGGCGGCAACGAACTGGAACTGCAGTGGGTGTTCATGGGCTGGCGACCTGCGGCGTTGGTGGTTCTTGATGAAGATTGGGCCGTCATCATGGGATCCGGCAATACGAGGGAGTTGGTTGATGGCCGATGGCAGGACATGGGGCCCTTTGTCCGCTCCGGCAGCGCGGCAATGACTCCGACCATGTCGGATTTCTGTGAGTTGGCTGACGGTCGCCTGTTGGGTTGGTCTTCGGGGCTGCATGCGTTGGTGGTGCGGGATGGTGGTTTCTGGCAGGTTGTCGAACCGTTGCAGTCGCCGGGGGAAAGCTGGATGCGCAGCATTGGCAGCGCGGTGTTCATCAAGACAGAAAACCACGGATTGATGCTGATGGACTCCGATGACATTCTGAAAGTCGACCTGTCCGGAGGCGCGCCATGAAGCACGCGATGAGCCACCGTGCGCACTCACTGACCTGGCTGTTTTTCCTGTTGATGGCGGGCATGACGGGCTGTGGCGAAGGCGAAAATGTGCCCCTGCTCGCACCCGGCGGCAGCCACGAATGGCCCAGTGATCCGGGATGGAGCCGCCAGCCGTCGCTGCTTGATGGCGAGCAACTCAAAGATGGGATCTGGGCAGATGAGGCCCCGCCCGGGTCACCGCAAGTGGTGTTGGTGGGCTCTGACGGTGTCGTCCTGGAACACATCAATGGCGAGTGGATTGTCCGGCACATTGGCGAGAAGCCCACCCTGCGTTCAATCGTGCGGTTGCCCAGCGGAGAAGCCCTGACCGTGGGCGATGGCGGGCGGTCCTACCTGCGGGTGGAAGGCGATTGGCAACCTGAAAACACCGGCACGACAATGTCGCTGGAAAAGGCCCTGGTTGTGGGCGATGAAGTCTGGGTTGTGGGGGAACAGGGCACGGTTCTGCACCGCGAGGCTGGAGTCTGGACCAACTTGCCTGCCGCCAGTAGTGATGATCTGACGACGGTTGCGGTGCTGAATGATTCTCTTTTTGTGGCCGATGCCCGTGGCGATGTGCGCGTCTGGGCCGGACAGGCCTGGGGTGACATGGTGGCCGGCCCCTGGCCTGAGGAGGAGCCCCAGGATTTGTCCAGCAACGGAGTGGTGGGCTTGGCGACGGTGGGCGACGGCCGCCTCTATGCATTTGCCGACAGCGTCTACGTGCGCGAACCGTCCGGATGGCGCACCATCACCGATGTCGCCACCAGCTTTTGGTACAGCATGAAGACGCGGGTCGTGGACCGGGAGATCTGGTATGGGCACTCCTACGCCTGGTACCGCATTGACCCTTCCGTGGCGCCATGGCAGCTCCGTGAAGCCGTGCCTTCAGGGCAGCCGGTCATGGCCATCAGCGAGAAGGGCGATTACTTGTCCTCATCTTCAACGGCGTCCATCGTCTGGGTGGAGGATGGCGAATCCCGCCCGGATATCAATGGGCAACTGAGGATATATGCGCACCTGTACCTGGACGATGGCGATTTCCTGTTGCACACCGATGGGGGGCTGGTGCAGCGCTCAGCTACGTCGGTCCGCCAGGTGTTGGACTCGTCTCAAATTCCCTTGGCCACTCGTTGGGATATGCGGGCCGGATGTGGTGCCAGCCAGGATGACTACTATCTTGTGGCCCGAACCGCCCTCTATCACTGCGTCCGTGATCAAGCAATATTGCGGGGCACCTGGGAGCCCGGGCTTTCATTCAATTCAGTGGGCCTGAGCGCAACTGGTGAGGTGTATGCCGGCGAAGGTGACGGCCTGTATCATTGGCAGGGAAGTTCCTGGCAAAAGGTGTTGCCCCTACCGGAGTCCCAGGAGCAAGGGTTCAAGGTGTGGTCGTTGGGCGATGGCCGCCTCGGGGCGATTGATACGAATGGGCAATGCTATTTTCTGGAAGGTGACCTGTGGGTGAGCATGGGGAAACAGAGGTGGCGCACCATCGTATTGGCCGGTGACGACGGCACGCTGTTTTCGCTCCAGGAGTTGTCAGGATCCGAAAATTTTCCCGGCGGCAACGGGTTATCGATCTACGATGCCACCGCCGGAGCCTTCCGCGCACCGCAACAGCGAGGCATGGGGGCCTTGGCTAATCTCGACATCGTCGGGGGCACGAGCCAGGCAGGCGAAGTTCTGATTTGGACGAGGGCTCCTTCCATGGTTTTCACCCTGCGGGGGGCGCCCGCTCAGGGCGATTGGCGGGTTGTGGCTGGCCCCTTGGATTTGAACATCGTCGCGGTGGACCGAATGCCAGATGGCTGCTTGCTGGCCAGGACCAGCAATGATGAAGAGTTTTCCATCTACCGACCCTAAGTGGTCATCAAACGTCCCGCTTCGGTGGGCAAGGAGTACAGATGAATGCCGAAGTGTTGAAGTTGTGGCCCGAGTTGGAGTGGATCGAAGACGAAAAACTGCGCGAGGCCACGGCCAAGACCTGGGAACTGGCTCTCGAGCGCAGTCCCCTGACCGCCGAAGATTTGAACACCATCCCGTTCACTCTTCTGGTGCCGGACCTGAAAGTCAGCTTCATGGCCCACAAGCGCTGTGTGGTGCATGTGGCCCGCGAATCGGCCATCAAAATGAACGAATTTTTCACCGACGACCTGCCGGTTGATCTGGATGTGACCATTGCCGGGGCCATCCTGGCTGATGTGGGCAAGCTGCTGGAATATGACATCAAGGACGGCAAAAGCTGCAAGAGCGACACTGGTCGCTATTTACGCCACCCTTTCACGGGCGTGGCCCTGGCCATGGAGGCGGGGGTTCCGGACGAAGTCAGCCATATCATCTCGGCCCACGCGGGTGAAGGTGACATGGTCCAGCGGACGACCGAAGCCTATGTCGTGCACCACGCCGACTTCATGACCTTTTTGCCATTTAAGAACCGGTAGCAGCGGTCGATACAAAAAGTGGAAAAAAACTTGGCGCCGGGGCCATTCTGGTATATCTAGAATCAACTGGAGCTTTGAACATGATAATCATGTGGCCACAGATCCACGGAACCCAAGCCGGATGCGGCAGGAGGATACCCAATGGCTGACAATACCGATAAGGTCGATGGAAGCGTCGACGGCAAGTTCTTTGTCGACAGCAACTGCATCGACTGCGACCTCTGCCGCCAGACGGCCCCCGACAATTTCGAGCGCAACGAGGACGAAGGCTTCACCTTCGTCAACAAGCAGCCCGAGAATGAAGAAGAAGAACAGGCTTGCGTTGACGCCATGGAAGAATGCCCCACCGAGGCTATTGGCGACGACGGCTAAGCGGTCTTTGGGCCACGCTGTTATATTGAGATCGGCTCTGCCCCAGTGGCGAGCCGGTCTTTTTTTGTGGAAACTTATGTCAAGCCCCCGAGTTGGAATGGCTAAGCGAACATCCCCCTGAACCCCCGGGAGCGGCGAACGACCGCCCCTCCTGCGTCCCAACTGCGGGCCGCTTGAAGGAGACCCCATGCGCAACTTTGTTCGTGGCCGCATCTTGATGACCGGATTGGCAGCCCTGTTGCTGATCGCGTTCGCGGTGCCGTCACTTGCCCAGCAATCCACCGGTGAGCTGCGTTCCTACGCAGACGTCGCCGAGAAGACCATGCCCGCGGTGGTCAACATATCCACCGACAAGGTGGTCGATAGCAACTTCCAGCATCCGTTCATGGAAGACCCCATGTTCCGGCGTTTCTTCAACATGCCGGATGACGATACCCACAACAACAACAATGGCCAGGGCCAGGAGCGCATGGAGCACTCCCTCGGCTCGGGCATCGTGATTTCGGCCGACGGGTACATCCTGACCAACAACCACGTGGTCGAAAACGCCTCCAAGGTGCACGTCACCTTTGCCGGCGAACGGGAATACGAAGCCGAAATTATCGGCACCGATCCGCCCACCGATGTGGCGCTGATCAAGATTGACGCCGAGAACCTGCCATTCCTGAACATCTCAGACAGTGATTTATTGCGGGTGGGCGACCAGGTCATGGCCATTGGCAATCCCTTTGGCGTGGGCCAGACGGTCACCTTGGGCATCGCCAGTGCCCTGGGCCGCAACATCGGCCTGATGGACTACTCGGACCTGATCCAGACCGACGCCTCGATCAACCCCGGCAACAGCGGTGGCGCTTTGGTCAACATGCAAGGCGAGCTGGTGGGCATGAACGCAGCGATCCTCAGCCGCAGTGGCGGTAGCCAGGGCATCGGCTTTGCGATTCCGACGAACATGGCCATGCGCGTGGTGGAATCCCTGCGCACGGTGGGCCATGTGCAACGCGCCTACCTGGGTGTCTTTCCCCAGGCGGTGGACCAGAGCATGGCCGACTATTACGGCATGGACCGGCCCCGCGGCGTGCTCATCACCCAGGTCAACGACGATACCCCGGCTGATAAAGCGGGACTGCGCAATGGCGACATCATCCTGAGTGTGGATGAGAAGAAAATCAAAAACCCAAGCATGCTGCGCAACGTGATCAGTTTGTCTGACGTGGGCGAAAAAGTGAAGTTGGCCATCGTGCGCGATGGGTCCGAAGAAGATGTCTATGTGCAGTTGGAAGAGCTGCCCGGATCGGTTGGTGGCGGCAACAACACTCCGTCAGAGCCAGATCAAGACGAGACCCTGGACGGCGTCACGGTGCGGGAGTTGACCGCGACCATGCGGGCGGCCGCCAGCCTGCCCGATGACATGGAGGGCCTACTGGTCACCGGCGTGAACAATACCAGCAACGCTGCTCGTGAAGGTCTGGCCGAAGGCGACGTGATTCAGGAAGTGGGCCGTGCGGACGTGACCAGTCTGGGCGCGTTCCGGGATGCGTTGGGGAAGAACGACGACCGCCCGGTGTTTCTGCGGGTGTATAAACCCACCCAGCAGCGCAGTGTGTTTATTGCGGTGCCCAGATAGGTCATAGCCAGATTGTTCTCAGCGGGGCGCGGCCACCAGGTCGCGTCCTGATCTGTATGGTGGCCGATTGTGAAATAATATCACAATTTGAAATAAGTTCTGTTTATATCGGGATGAAAATTATCCAGATTCGTTATTTAACAACAATTTACAACTGTTCTCGGAATTGATACCCATCACATTGCTGTGATATAGTGCCCCTTCGCGTGGTTGGCTGAAGGGATCTTCTGGCTGCCCGCGAATCTCGCTTATCCTGTCTTCCATTCATCAGTCACAGGAGAAAAAATGTTTAGAATGTCCAAAAAACTTCTTTTGGTTTTATCACTGACCTTGCTGACGGTGCTCTCTGCAGCGCCCGTTCTCGCTGCCGAATCTGCCGCTGATTCCGGCAATGAATTGGCTCTCGAGGCAGCGCGCAAGGCTTCGGCCCAACGCAGTTTCGCACCCGTGCAAAATGGATATGACCCGGTGGGTCAAACCTCGCTTCCCTATGCCCCCAACCGTTTGCTGGTTCAAATCAAATCCGACGCCATGGGAAAATCGCTCATGGGCAGTCTTGCCAACAAAGGCGCCCAGGCGCCGAACAATGAAATTGGTCTTGAGTCTCTGGATGTATTGGCTGATGAGGCCGGCGTTGTCAGCGTCGAGCGCCCCTACATTCAGGTCAAGAACGTGGACAAGGCCGCGGACTTGGGCATCGACCGTTGGTTGATGTACCGATTCGAGAACGTGTCTGACCTGGAAGATCTCGCGAGCCACTTCCGGGCTGATAAATCCGTGCAATCGGTTTCTCTGGATTGGATCGCCTACCCGGCGGTCGTGCCCAGCGACCCGATGTATGCCGATCACTGGGGCCACAACAACACGGCTCAGTTGCCTGACTTGGATTGGGGCGGCACCTACGGCCACACCTTGCCCAATACCGTGGGCACGCCCGGCTTCGATTCCAACGCACAAGCGGCGTGGGATGGCAGCCAGGGCTTTGGCAGCAGCAGCGTCGTGATCGCCATCCTCGACAGTGGTGTCGAAGTGGGCCATCCGGATTTGGTGCAGGTTGCCGGTTATGATTATGGCGACAACGACAGCAATCCCGACGACAACAGCTCCGATCCGGGTCACGGCACCGCCTGTGCGGGCGTCGCGGCTTCGCGGAACAACTCCATCGGCGCCGTCGGTATTGCCGGTGGCTGCAGCATCATGCCCCTGAAGGTCGCCAACAGCGCGGGCTCGATGTTCTTCAGCGCCATTCAAAACGCCATCTACCACGCGGCTGATAATGGCGCCAACGTCATCAGCTTGAGCCTGGGTGCGGCCATCAGCACCGACGCGGCCACCGACGCGGCCCTGCTGTATGCCTACAATGCTGGCTGTACGATCCTGGCGGCGACGGGCAACGAAAACGCCTCGACCATCAGCTATCCGGCGATCAATCAGTACGTCATCGCTGTTGGTGCGGCTTCGCCCTGTGGCGAGCGCAAGCGCAGCTCGGCCAGCAGTGCTGATGTGAACCCCGGCGTGAGCACCGATCCCAACGGTTACACCTGCGACGGCGAGCGCTGGTGGGGCTCGAACTACGGCAGCACGACTCAGGACGCCCGCCAGGCGGTGGACATCCTTGGCCCGACCATCCTGCCGACGACTGATCTGTTGGGCAGCGCCGGCTACGACGCCAGCGACTACTCCGGCTTTTTTAATGGCACCAGTTGCGCGACGCCCTATGTGGCTGGCGTGGCGGCGCTCGTGATTTCCAAGAACCCGGGCTACACCCCGGCTCAGGTGCGCGATGCGTTGACGACCACGGCTGAAGACGTGACCGGCGTCGAGTCCGGCAGTGGCTGGGATCGTTACAGTGGCTACGGCATGGTTGACGCGGCGGCAGCCGTGGGTGGTGGCGGGTCGACGCCGGTCGCGCCAACGGCCGCTTTCACCGGCGCGCCCACCAGCGGCACCTTCCCGCTGTCGGTCAGCTTCACCGACCAGTCCACCGACTTGCCCACGGGCTGGAGCTGGAACTTCGGTGACGGCGGCAGTTCGACGGCCCAGAATCCGAGCCACACCTACACCTCGGCCGGTTCTTTCACTGTGACCCTGACGGCATCCAACGCCCAGGGCAGCGATGGCGAAACCAAGACCAACTACATCACCACCACCAACCCCGCCGACACCTACGCCTCGCTGCCTTACAGCACGGGCTTCGAAGGTGGCGCGGTGGATCAGTACTGGTCGTTGTATGAAGGCGTCGAAGGACGCATTCAGGTCACCACGGCGCAGACGCCTCACAGCGGCAGCTATCACTTGTTGATGGACGACAGTGTCAACGGCGGCAGCTACAGTCAGAACGAGGCGTGGTTGCAGTTGAACCTGGCGGGTGAGAGCCAAGTCGACCTGGATTTCTGGTGGAAAGAAATCGGCGACGAGACGCACACCCAGGACGGCGTGTACTTCTCGAACAACGGTGGCGCCAGCTTCACCAAGGTCCTGGACCTCAATGGCGGCAGCACCACCAACAATACCTGGAACAGCTTCTCCCTGGACCTGGATGCAGAAGCTGCCGGCGCGGGCCTGAGCCTGACCAGCAACTTCGTCGTGAAGTTCCAGCAGTACGACAACTACGGCGTGACGTCGGATGGTTTTGCCTTCGATGACATCAGCGTGAGCAGCGGACCGGCTGGCACGCCTCCGGTGGCGGCCTTCAGTGGCGCTCCGACCAGTGGCACGGCGCCTCTGGCGGTCAGCTTCACCGACGCCTCAACCAACGCGCCCACCGGTTGGAGCTGGAGCTTCGGCGACGGCGGCACTTCGTCGGCCCAGAACCCGAGCCATAGCTATACTGCGGCGGGCACCTACACCGTTACCCTGACGGCAAGCAATGCCTTTGGCTCTGACGGCGAAACGAAGACCAATTACGTGACGGTGACCACCGGTGGCACCGGCGGTGTTTGGGAAGACATCTCGTTCTCCGACTTCGAGAGCGGGATGCAGGGTTGGGCTGATGGCGGCAGTGATTGCCGACGCAGCTCCAGAGATGCAGCCTATGCTTACGGAGGCACCTACTGCGTGCGTCTGCGGGACAATACCAGCACCTCGACCATGACGCAGGGAGCCTTCAATGCCACCGGTTATGCCGAGCTGGAAGTGGAGTTCTTCTTCTATCCGCGCAGTATGGAAAACAACGAAGACTTCTGGCTGCAGTTCTACAATGGCTCCAGTTGGGTGACGGTTGGCAGTTGGGCTGCGGGTGCGGCGTTCACCAATGGCTCGTTCTACACGAGCACGGTGAATATCACTTCGAGCAGTCACAACTTCGCCAGCAATTCCCAGTTCCGTTTCCGTTGTGACGCGAGTGGCAACTCGGATTACATCTACGTTGACGATGTGACGATTCGCGGATTGACCGCCGGTGGTGCGGGCAGTGGCCTGGCTCTTGGTGGCGACGTTGTTGGCGTTGAAAGGACGATGTTGGGCCAGAACTCGCCCAACCCGTTCAACCCCATGACCGAGATCAAGTTCAGCCTCGCCAAGGCCGGCAATGTGCGCCTGCAGGTCTACAACGTGCGTGGTGAACTGGTCGAAACCCTGGCTGATGGCTCGATGGAAATCGGTCCGCACCAGATCACCTGGGATGCCCGGGACAAGGCCAGCGGCGTGTATTTCTACCGCCTGGAGGCCCCGGACTTCAATGAAACCCGCAAGATGATCATGCTGAAGTAGCGGCTGGTTTTTGAGCGGATATAAGAAAGGCCGCCTCATCCTTCGGGATGGGGCGGCCTCGTATTATCCAGCCGCCTATTCGGCAGTAAAATCGGCAATTGTCACGCGCAACAGCTTGTTGAAAGCGGCGGGGTTTTCCCGAAACAGGAAGTGGCCCGTGCCCGGCAAATAGCGGGCCCTGTAGTCTGGCCGGATCGCCAGAAACGCCGCTTCGTCGGTGGGCTCCTTGTCGCTGTTGATGCACATCAGGGGCACTTCAAGTTTCTTCAGTTGCGCGGGGGCCAGGCCTCCATACCAATGCAGCAATTCTTCCAAAGCGCTGAGGCCAACTTCCGGTGGTGCGCTGGCCATGTCGCTGGAGATTTCATCCACCAGCGAACTGTCGGCGCCGGCAGGGAACATGTTGGTCACCCACTGTTTGGTGAAGTCGCTGAAGTTGCGGTCAAAAGTGGATACGTATCCGGCCACCTGTTGGTCGGTAAGAACCATGTCCACCTTTTGAAAATTGTCGATCCCGATCAATCCCCTGACCCGATCCGGCGCAGCCAGGGCGGCCTCGGTGATCACCGCGCCACCCATGGAGTGGCCGACCAGAATCACGTCCTTCAGGTCCCACTCATTCAGCACGGTGGCCACATCCTGCCCGAAGGCTTCCATGGTGTAGGCCCTGCGCCCGGATGCGGATTGGCCGTGCCCGGCCAGGTCTATGGTGATGACATGGTGATCAGCGGCCAGATCGGCGACCTGTTCTTGCCAATAGGAAGCATCGCAACTCCAGCCGTGCACAAGGACGACCGCCGGCTGGCCAGGATTCCAGCTCTCGGCGTGGATCAAGGTGCCATCTGCCGAAGGGATGTCCTGTGCGGCGTGTTTGGGCTCGGCAATGGCAGCCGAAGCGACCAGAGTCAGCACCAGGGCCATGAGAAATTTCATTGGGTCTCCTTGTCGGGTTGTTCCGGGGCTTGGGAGAGGCGAAAGAGGTTCTCGACGGGGCAGTCGAATACGCTGGCAAGCTTGAGGGCCAACGGTAAGCTGGGCACGTAACGCCCCCTTTCAATGGAAATGATGCTCTGCCGGGAGACTGCGGCCTTGGCTGCCAGTTCCTGTTGGGTCAGGCCCTGTGCCAAACGGTGGGCTTTGATGTGGTTGTGCAGAGCGTCGGGCATAAACGTTCCAAGTGTTGAAAATATGTTAAGCAGGCTTTACAGTGAGTGTCTTCGTAAGGTGGTGTAATAGTAAAGCAGACTTTACGAAATTGTCAATCAATGCCTTCTGTGTTTTTTGATGAGCAAAAAAGATGTTGCCACCCTTCCCGTCCGAACCCAGTATTCACGGATTAATGCGCTCAAATGTGGGGTGGAGTGCCTCTTAGTTGGAGTGGAAATGCCCATTCGTTACCGATACTTCGCTGACCGCGATCTGTTGATCCACGTTGGCGAGGGTGCTGTCAGCATTGCCGAAATTGAAACTCTGCGCAGCCGGCGAAGGGCTGAGGGCGTGCCGCCATCGGTGCGCCACACGCTGACGGATATGAGGCGTTCTCATTTTGATTTTGACCTGACGGAATTGCGGGACAACGAGTCTGGTCGGTCGGAAAGCGACTACGCGGGCACCCGACATGCGGAGCTGGTCGCTGACCCTCATGATACGGCAATCATGTTGATGTGGAAGAAGTGGTTGCCAGCGACGGTCGAGGTCGAGGTGTTCAGCCAGCCCGAGGCGGCCTACGCCTGGCTTGGCGTGGAACTAAAAACAGGCGATCTTGATTGAACACCGGGCCCAGGGAATTCACTTAGTGGGGCGAACCCGTTTCAACCGAAAGCTGCTCATGAAAAAGTCCGCTCTGTTGACCAAAGTTTTTTCGGTGACCGTGGTGGGGTTGATGCTGTTGAGTGCCTTGGCCATTGCTGGAGAAAAAGCGGAAGAAAAAGCTGAAGAAAAAGCTGAAGAAAAACCGCCGCCTCCCACTCCAGAGGAAACCACCCTTACGAAAATTGGCCAGATTGCTCCGGACTTTGCGGTGAGCCTGTTGAACGGCGAAAACTTTGTCCTCAGCGAACAAAGCGGGAAGGTGGTTTTGATCAACTGGTTTGCCACGTGGTGTCCGCCCTGCAAGGCGGAAATGCCCCATTTGCAAACCGAAGTCTGGGAGAAATTTGGCCCCGAAGGCCTGGTGCTGATTTCAATCGCACGCGAAGAGAAGGCCGATGTGGTGACGCCCTTTGTTGAGAAATTTCAGGTCACCTGGCCTTTTGGATTGGATCCCGATCGCACCGCCTACGCCCAATACGCCGAGGCCTACATCCCGCGCAATACTCTGGTGGGCCCGGATGGCTCCATCATCTTTCAGTCCAACGGGTTTGAAAGGCCGGATTTCGACGCCATGAAGGTTGCCATTGCTGAGGCCCTGGCTGCGAACGAGTAGCCCACGGGCAATCGTCCTCCGCTTGACCCCTTCGCTGAAAAACGGCACATTTGCCCGGCAACCACTCCACCTGAAAGGCCCTCGTGAAGACATACCTGCGCATGCTCCGGATGATCAAGCCCTACACCACACAGCTTGTGCTGGCGGTGGTCTTCATGCTCGTGTTTTCGTTCATGAGCATTTTCAGCATTGGCATGATCTCGCCGTTCCTGAAAGCCTTGTTCAACAAGACTGACAGTGGAACGGTGCTCGAGTTGCCCGGTGACGAATTCACCAGCCCCATGGTGCAAGGCAGTTTTGATGAAGCGGGTGTCAGTCACGAAGGCGATCATCAGCGCAGCGCCGAATTGGCCCAAAGCGTGAACAATAATGCGGCCGCAACCGACGAAGATGATGCCGCCCGGCGCGAGCGGTACGACAAGCTGCAGGCCCAGTACTCCGGTATCAACTCGTTGAAAGTGAAGTTCTCCGAGTGGGTGACCGGCACCATGTTGAAAGGCACCAAACAGGAAGCGCTGTTGCGCATTTGCCTCATGTTCTTTGGGGCGGCTTTGATCAAGAACATCGCCTGCTACTTGCAGGAGATCCTGATGGTCTACGTGGGGCAGGCCGTGATCCGCGACCTCCGCAATCTGCTGTATTTGAAACTGACGGCGATGCCTTTGGGGTTCTACCACCGACACAAGGCCGGCGAGTTGATCAGCCGCGCTACCAACGACGTTATGATTGCCCAACAAACAGTGGGCCTGAGTTTCACCAAACTCATTCGTGATCCGATTTTCCTGATCATGTATTTGTCTGTGGCGTTGATCATCAGCTGGAAAATGACCCTCATGGCTCTGGTGCTGATGCCGGCGAGTTTGTCGGTGATCATCAAGATCGGCAAGCGCCTGCGCAAGCTCAGTCACCAACAGCAGGAACAGATGGCCGACCTGACCAGCACGCTGCAAGAGACGGTTTATGGCATCCGGGTGGTGAAGGCCTTTGCCATGGAAAAATTCGAAAACCGGAAGTTCATGGCGCAAAGCCAGAACCTGTTCAAGCAGGTGTTCCGCATCAACTACATGATGAAGCTGAGTTCGCCGCTGACGGAACAAATGAGCATGATTGTGGCCCTGTTTCTGCTGTGGTTTGGTGGCAGCAAGGTGTTCACTGGCGGCATCATGGCCCCGGATTTGTTCATCGTTTTTCTGTTCATGATCTTTTCCATGGTGCGCCCCATCAAGAGCCTCGGCGCGGTGAACAACGAGATCCAGGCGGGCATGGCCGCGGCCGACCGCATTTTTGAAGTGCTCGATTCGACGCCGGAAGTGCAGGACACCGAAGCCGGATTGCAGTTGGGTGCAGCTCGCGGCGAAGTGGAATTCAAGGACGTGCACTTTGCCTACGTGAAAGGTGAGCCCGTTCTGCGCGGCGTTTCCCTGCAGGTGTCGCCGGGTGAGGTGGTGGCCTTGGTGGGTTCCAGCGGTTCGGGCAAGAGCACCATGATCGACATGATTCCCGGATTTTACCATCCGGACCAGGGCCAGATCCTGATCGACGGCCACAACATTCCCGAGCTCAACCTGCAGTCGTTGCGCAGCAATATGGGCATCGTGACCCAGGAAGTGATTCTGTTTCACGATTCGATATTCAACAACATTGCCTACGGCTTGGATGACGTCAGCCTCGACGACGTGAAGGCGGCAGCCAAAGCGGCCAACGCGGATCAGTTTATTGCCAGATTGCCCGACGGGTACGAAACGGTGATCGGCGACCGGGGCTTGAAGCTTTCGGGTGGCCAGCGGCAGCGCCTGTCCATTGCGCGAGCGATCCTGAAGAATCCGGCCATTTTGCTGTTGGATGAAGCGACCAGTGCCTTGGACACCGAAGCGGAACAGTTGGTGCAGGAGGCCATTGACCGCTTGGTGAAAGACCGCACCACGATCGTGATCGCCCACCGTTTGTCGACGATCCAGAATGTGGATCGGATCTATTTGCTCGAAGAGGGCGAAGTGGTGCAGGTGGGCACCCACGATGAACTGTTGGCTGCGGGCGGGCGCTACAAGGAATTGTACACGATGCAGTTTCAGCGGGGGGGCGTCTAGGACCGCCCCCCAAAGCGTGGCCTATTTCACCATCACCATGCGTTCCACACCTACGCCGTCGGCTGTTGTCAGGCGGTAGTAATAAACCCCAGAGCTGACATTGCTGCCGCTGTCATCGCGCCCATTCCAATGCACACCGTTCATGCCGGCGGCGCCGACTCCCTTGAATCCCTTGACCCGGCGTCCGGCCGCATCAAAAACCTCGAGGTCGTAGGTGCCGCCCTGCGGCAGGTCGAAGCGGATCTCGGTTTGGGCGTTGAAGGGGTTGGGCACATTGGCCAGGGCGGCAAAGCGGCGGCTGGCCGTATCGTCGACGCCGGTGGCCACACCGGCATCCCAATAGATGTCGTCGAGAGCGAACTCGCAGCCCGTGCCATTTTCTTCCAGGATGACAAAGGAATAGCTCAGCATGCGCAGGTCTATGGCTGCGCCGCGGATGTCGGCGACCGGTATCGAGGCCTGCGCCCATTGTCCATCCCGCACCAATCCGTAGGTGGTTTGGAAGGCCGGGAATGACAGATAGCTTTGGTTGTTCCAGGCGTCGATGATTCCGATTTTAAAGGTCACATTGGCTGGAATCTTGATCCGGAAATTCAAGTGACCGTCACCGAAGTCAAAAAGATTCAAGGGCTGGATGGACATGATGCCAGCACCGAACCAGCCCAGTCCAGCTGTCTGCCAGGAGAGGACATTTTCGCCTTCGTAGGGAGGGATCGAGCCGTCGTTCAGGGTGCCTTCCCAGACGTAGATCTGCGAAGTCACTTCGGCTTCGAGGGCATCGCTGGTCGGTGTCAGATCGGTGTAGATGCCGAACTTTCCCGTCTTGGCAGCCGGCGGGCCCAGGTCGACCTGGCCCTGTCCGTTCCATTCGTAGACCCGGATGTAGTCCACCAACATTTCGGCGGGAAAGGGCATGGATACCGGCACGCCGCTGCCCGGATCGCCCAGGTTGTAGGCGTCGGTGAAGGCGCCGCCGATGGCAAGGTTGGCGATGAGGTAGAAGGGCGCCTGAAATTCATCCGACTCGGTGTCGATCGTAAAGGGAGTGGTGTACAGGTCGTGCTCAACGCCGGCGTCGACCACGGTGAAGCGCAGGCTGGCGTCATCCCAATACAGGCGGTAGGTCAGGAACCGTTCTACTAGAGGCGAGGATTCGTTGTAGTACGGACGGCAATAGATATCGGTCGGATCCCACGAAAGGCTCGAAGCCCCGCTGGGGTTGCCCGGGTTTATCGCTGCATCGGCATAGAAGATCGCATTGGATCCCACAACCTGGTTGACCTGAGAGTTGTCCAGCCCGCTGCCACCATTGTGAGTGTCGTGCAAGTCGCGGAACGCCTGAGTCGAGCCCATCTCCATCAGGTCCAATTCGCCACTGCGCGGCCAGCCGTAGTTGGCCGTTCCCAAAAGCCAGACAGCAGGCCAGCCACCGACCTGAAGATCGGGAACCATCATGCGCGTTTCGATCATGCCGTACTTCACCGAGACCTTCGATTTGGAGAGCACCTTGCCCGAGGTATAGTTCAACGGGTTGCCCCACTGGTCGGTGATCGTTGGCCCGGATTCCTGTTTGGCGGTGATCCGCAGGGCCTGGTTGCCGGGCTCGCCAGCGACGGGCGCCACGTCAACATTTTCGGCGCGGTAGTATTCCAATTCGCCGTTGCCCCAGCCCCAACTGCCGTTGCCGGTGATGGTGATCCAGTTGTCCAGGTTGTCGAAATCTTCGGACCAAATCAGGTTGCCGACCTGCCCCTGGGCAGAGGCAGCGGTGACCATCAGGGCGGCCAGGAGGGCGACGAATTTCCGCATCAGATTCCCGTGTTTCGTTGCGACGCCACCTTCCGGCGCCAATGGCTGTGATTTCCCCAATGTATAACAAGGGGCCGAAGGTAGAATCAGCGGAGATGATCATACACTTTGTACGGACATCGTACAATGAATATGTCATATTGGATTCCCAGGGTCTGTGATAACAAGAAAAGCGCTTCCCCAAACCTTTGGAAATTTACTTTGTACGGAAACCGAGCATAGTGTACACTGATTTTTGTCACCACATTCTGACACACCGGAACGCAGACTGCCTGAAGGGTAGGCGCAAACCGCACAACGCCACAGAATGGAGAGCAGGTTGGCAAATAGGCCACTTGCGGGGATGGCGGAGTTTCAACGGGAGATTTCTCATGAAAAATTGCAAAAGTCTGTTTGCCGCAATCCTCGTGCTGGCATTCATGGGCGCTACCGGCGCCTCAGCCCAAAACATCCTGACCAATCCCGGCTTCGAGTCCGGCGATCTGACCGGATGGACCGTCAATGGCGGCAACGCCAATACCAGCGTGACGGTGGAATCGCCTGATAATGGCCCGGCATTGCCTGGTTCCAACAACGCTTACATGTCCAACATGGGCGAGGCGATCGGCCTGACCTTGAAGCAGACCACGGCTCCGGGCACGGCTGCCGGTGGTATCGTCAATTATTCTTTCGACCTGAAATTGGACGCGGCTGAAGTCGGCGGCGTTCTCTTCGTCGAAATCTTTGCCGAAGGCGATGGCGTGGGCATCGTGGGCGGTTCGGGTCTGCTGGGCCCCTTCTGGCCCTGGAACGAGTGGCAAACGTTCACCGGTTCGTTTGTGGCTCCGGCCAATACGGACTTCATGACGATTCAGTTCATGGCCAATACGGGCGCAGCCATTGGTACCAACTGCATCGCTCACGTCGACAATGCCAGTGTCGAAGTGGAAGGTCTCGTGGCCAATGAAGCAACGACATGGAGCAACGTGAAGGCGCTGTATCGCTAAAGCATCTGACTGTTTTTTGTAAAAGCGATTGTGTATTGCAAAGGCCGCTTCTCTCGGGAAGCGGCCTTTTACTCAGGTGGACCTAGAGGCGAACCCACACCGTCTGCACAGCGTTGGCAGGTATGATCACCTCAGCATACCACTCGGCAATCTGCAACTTGTAGGCCACTGCGACCTTCGAAGTATTCAACAACTGCACACTGAGCAGCCCGTCCGCATTGATGGTGGCGCAAGCATGAAGGGTGTCGGCATCCAGGCCGCCCCGGTCCTGTTTGGTCCACACAGCCATATCACCCGGCCGGATGCTGCGGCTGAATTGCGCCAAGACATCAAAGATCGGGGTGTAGTAGATTTCGCCGTTCTCGGTATCGATCATGATGGGTGCCCCACAGAAGTTTCCCACATGGTTGGGCCCGCCTTCCCGGTCCAGCGCGATGTTCCAATCCACCCAGCCGCTGACCCAGTGATCCAGACTCACGATGATGTTGCGGGCATAGCGGTGCACCGGAGTGTACAGCGGATGGTCGACTACGCCTGGCCCCGCCCAGCTTGCCGAGTAGGCCCAGTCACTGGCGTTGGGGTTCCACCAGAACGCGTCATTGCCGAACCAATTCGACTCCTTGAATCCCACCGGATCGTTGATGCCGCCAGGGGCGTCGGTGCCCAGGTTGTCAATGCAACCTTCGGTGTGGATGATGGCGTGGTTGGGAAATCTGGCCTGCACGCGGTCAAAGGTTTCTTCGTAGACCTTGACGGTGCTCGCATACCAATGCACCGCGATGCCGTGCACCAAGGGGGCCGTCACCGGGTCGGCAAAAATCAGGTCTGTCCATTCTTCCACGCCATCCCGGTTTTGATCAAAAACCAGCAGCTTGGTATTCTTGTGCCGGCTGGCCGCAAGGCGCGGCCCGAGGTGGGACTTGATGAATTCATTTTGCGATTCCGGCGAAAAATTCATGCTCTCCCAGTTGCCGCCGTTGCCATGAGGTTCGTTCACCGGTGTCAGTCCCCAGATGTCCACTCCGGCATCCGCATAGGCATCAAGATATTTCACCAAGTAGTTCGCGTAAGTGTCGACGTATTGAGGTTTCAGTGCTCCCGCCTCGCCCTGCCAGTTGTTTTCGGGAGATCCAGGGATGTACCAGGCTTCGTTGTCTTTCATCCAGGCCGGCGCCGTCCACGCCGACGAAATGATTTTCAGATCCTGGTCCTGCTGGGCCTTTTTGATCGCCAAGGCTTCCTGGATCATGGGCAACAGGTCGTAGCCGGCGTCTTTGATGCCCGAATAGATGGCAGGATCGAACCCGGCTTCGTCCGGGGCGATGCTGAAGGAGGTCAAGGCACTGTCATCGGGGCGCGCGGCATAAGAGTATTTGCCCTCGACCGAAAAATCGCATGACCCGATATGGGTGCGAGTGAGGGAAAAATTGGCGCCGTCTTCGCCGTAGATTTTACGCATCAATTCCAGGCGTTTTTTTGGCTCGAGATGGGCCAGCACAAAGGCCGACGACTCGGTGAATGAGGTGCCGATGCCTACCAGGGTCTGTTTGGTGCTGTCTGGAAAGATCGAGATGACGGTGCCGGTGGCGGTGCCGGTTTTGAACGTCACGTTTGGCATTGGGGACTGTCTGTCACCTTGTTCTGAGGTGACGACGATCTTGTGGGTAGTCAGGGGCTGTGTGGTTGGTGGGGGCGCGTCTGCGCATGCTCCGGTCAATAAAAGGAGGAGAAGTAGCAGAAGACCAGATGGTTTCGTCATTGTGCACCCTCGCTGCAAGACAACAGCGCGCTGCGCTTCTGTTCGCGGTTCTGGCTTCATTTTTGCCGGGACATTAGTTCCAGGGACAAAACCATACTACTGGCAAGGCCCGTTTCCCGTCCACCCGAACAAGGCCAATGGGTCTGTCGTTGTCTTGGGTGAATTCGCCGGCCAGGTCGGCAGTGGGTTCGTCGTTGGCCGGCGGATCAATGAAACCCCCCGCTGCACCATTGCGATGAAGCGGGCGACTCGTCAGGCCAGGATGTGATGCGGCTTTACGCTTCCTCGTTGCCAGTTCACGTCGTCTTCCGTCGCTGGGCCCGAATCGGAGGCCTGTTCCAAAAATCCCGATTGACGGCGCAAGAACGTGACTTCCGACTCGACCATCTGGAGGTGGTGAAGGAAAATGTGCGCCACTCGGTCTTTCGCGGTCCCGACGATCAGCGTGATCATGCCCAGGCAGCGCACTTGATCCTCCAGAGGAATCGACTCGACAACGAGTTGCCAGATTTTCTCTTCCAGCACGACCAGGGCGAGCTGCAGTTCATGCAAGGCGATGCCTTCGTCGATGCGCTCATCGGTGATCGATTCCACGTAGGAAACAAAAACCCCAGGCGTTTCCTGCAGTGAGCCCAAAAGTTTTTCGACCAGGAGAGCGACCCGTTCCCGCAGTGGTTCTTCACCCAGCGCGTGTTTGTTTAAAACTCCCGATGCATTCAAACGGAGGAAAACTTCATCTTCTAAAAGGGCCCGGTTTTCCAACATGACCTTATAGAGCTTGTTCGACATGACTGATTCCTTTCGGGTTTGAACGTGGTATGCCTATTGAATTGCATGGCCTGTGCCAATGCGCCGAACTTGTTCCAAATTCTTTTAACCGTTGTCGTTGAGTCGTTTAAACTCTTTTGGCCGGATTCCTGTGGTCAATAATGGCGCAAATGTGCAACGTTGGATTTGAGGAACCGTAGCGTTCGTGCTATGTTTTGCAAACCTTCTCGCTCACGCGACCTCGGACCCCGCCGGGAGGCAGGAACCATGGGCAGCTCCGCAAGCGATTCTCCTCTGCCGATCCCCAAATTCACCGAACATGTTCCCCCCGAACTGTCCGAGTTGCTTTTCAACAGCACCTCTGACGGAGTGTTCGCCGTCGACGGCCACATGCGCATCATCGCCTTCAACAAGGCGGCAGAAAAAATCCTTGGCCTCAGTCGGGACGAAGCTCTCGGCAAGCCCTGCCATGAGATCCTGCGCGCCAGCATTTGCCAGGACAATTGCGCCCTGAAGTACACTCTGAAAACTGACCGGCCGGTGGTGAATCTGGCTGTCGAGCTGAAGGACGCGCGAGACCGGCGAATTCCCGTCACCATCTCCAGTGCCGTTTTGCGCGACGCGAAAGGCTGTGTCATCGGTGGGGTGGAAACTTTTCGCAATATGAACTGGGTGCGCGAATTGGTGCGCGACGTCGAGCATCACCACCCGTTTGCCGACATCGTGACCGACGATGTGCAGATGCGTCACATTTTCGAGATTCTACCCACCATTGCCGCCAGCGAGAGTTGTGTTCTGGTGTACGGCGAAACCGGCGCCGGCAAAAACCTGATTGCCAAGGCGATCCACCTCCACAGTATGCGGCGCAAGGGACCCCTCATTACTGTAAATTGCGGTGCCCTGCCCGAAACCCTCCTTGAATCCGAAATTTTCGGTTACCGGGCCGGCGCGTTCACCGGGGCAGTCCGCGATCGCAAGGGGCGCATCGCTGCGGCAGAAGGGGGAACTCTCTTTCTCGACGAAATCGGGGATATGCCGCTGAGCATGCAGGTCAAATTGCTGCGCTTCCTGCAGGACCATAGTTACGAACGTCTTGGTGACGACCGCACGATTGAAGCAGACGTGCGGGTGGTGGCTGCAACCAATCGCAATCTCATGCGCCTGGTAGAGGAGGGTAAGTTCCGCCGAGACCTCTACTACCGCATCAACGTGCTCAGCCTCGAGCTGCCTCCGCTTCGCGAACGCTGTCGTGACATCCCGCTGTTGACCCAAGCGTTCCTCGACCGTCTTTCTCAGCAAAGAGGCAAACAGTTGGCGGGCATCTCGGCCGAGGCTCTGGCCGTCCTCGTTGGGCACGACTTTCCGGGCAATATTCGTGAGCTCGAGAACATCATCGAACACGCTTTTGTGCTTAGTCCGGGACCAGAAATTGAAGTGTCGCATTTGCCCCAACACCTGGTGAGTCAGTTGCAGAAGCAGCCGGCGGCGGCGACGGAATTTGCCGAAGTGGAGGCGCGCTTCCTGCGCGAAGCACTCGAACGCAACCAATGGAATCGGCAACAGACGGCCGATGAGTTGGGCATCCACAAGACGACTCTGTTGCGGCGGGTGCGGCGATTGGGTTTGCGATTGCCAAAGGTGGACGGACGCTCGTCGCGCGTGAAATGAAGAGGGCGAAACCCACACAGGCTTACGGTGCACCTGTCGGATTCGCCCTCTTTTTCACAATCCCACTTACGCCCGAATCGTCCTAACGAATAAGGGCCAATTTGACCGACTCGCGATGGCTTCGCGTCAGAAGCTGAGCAAAATAGACGCCCGTCGCCACGCTTTCCCCACCATCGTTGCGGCCGTCCCAGAGAAGTTGCGTTGAGCCGGCAACAAACTCCCGTTTGGCCAAGCGCCGCACCCGGTGTCCGCGGACATCGATGATGTCGATCTGCACCTGGGTTGCTTGTGGCAATTCGAAATGAATCCAGGTGCGCGGATTGAATGGGTTGGGTGTCGGGTGTCCCAGTATGGTATTGCTACCGAGCAAGGTCGGCGGCACCGAAGCAGGTTCACCGGTCAGATCAGTCGGGTCTCCGGCCCAGGAAGCAAATCCGGCAACGAGTTGGCCTCCGGCGCGGTTGAATTCTCCGGACACGTACAGCTTGTTGTCGCCCGAGGCGATAGCCGTGACCGCTCCATTGACGCCCGATCCAACCGGGGCCCATTTGCTGCCCGACCAGACTGCGATTCCAGGCGACCAGATGGGGCCGACGCGGGTGAATTCCCCGGCGGCAAAGAGGTGGTTCCGGTGCCAGGCGAGGCCGTCAACGCTGGCGTTGAACTCGCCGGGCAATTGCTGCCAACTGGCGCCATCAAAAATCCAGACGGTGTCTGACCCGTCGTCCAGGCGCACCATGGCCGCCAGTCGCGAGCCATCCAAAGGTTGCACGATCTCCACCCGTTCTCCCGGAAGGAGTTCGCCCACTGAAACCCATTGGCCTGCCTCGTAACGCAAGACGTTGCCCAGCAGGATTCCGTCAGCGGAAGTCGGAGGGCCGCAGACTATCAGATCGCCTTGGCTGTCGCATGCATCCCGGAACCAGGTGCTGGTCTGGGGGACAGGCAAGTTGGTGACAGACCCATCGACCCCAATGGTTTGCAGGTTGTTGTAGCCCACGTTGAACAGATCGCCAGCGACCGCTTGCAATTCCCCGGTGTTCAGACTGGAAGTGGGCAGAAGTTCCCAACTGGGGCTGCCGCCAGCGGGATTCAGATACGCGAGGCCGGTTTGTCCAAAATCACCGGCGAAAAATGAGTACTCGCCAAAGATATTGCCGCCCGCGTTTTCCAGGCTGCGAAAATGGCCGGGTAACAGGGCCGAGGCATCGCCGTGGTTGGTCCAGGTGTTGCCGGCGGCCAGAGCGCAGACTTCGACTATTGTGCCGTCTGCCTGGACCGATCCTCCTGCGGCCAGCAGCGAGGTGGCGTCGCCGAGCAGAACTTCGAAACCACGGTCAAAGCCGTCGGCAGAAAAAACCTCGTGGTAACTGTCAGCACTGAACCCCACGAGACCTGGAGTCCGTGTGTTGCTGCCGAGAGCTCCCGGGCGCATCGATCCGAGCAATTGGCTGCCGCGCGAAATCATCTGGGTGGGCGAGACGGCGTCGGCCTGCTCCCAGATTCCCCCCTTGCGCACCATGAGATGAATCCGGGAAAACCAAAAGTGTTCGATGTAGGTCATTCTCGCATAGAGATCGCCATCGTGGACCACCATGGATTCGGCCATGCCGCCGTCCACCTCGGTCTGCCAAGCCACCCCATTCCAACGATTGGTGCCCGAAGCCAGGGTGTCGTAGTCCCAGCCCGATACGTACAATCCATCGGCACCCGAAAAGGCATCTTCCACCTCGGGCCAAGGCACGCCGCCGCCCACACTGAGGATGCTGTTGCCGTCCCAGGCTATGACGTTGCCGACCGCTTGCCCGTCCAACTCGCTGAATACGCCGCAGGCATAGAGCAGGCCCGCGTGCACAGCGAGCGCTTTGATGCGTCCGTTGACGGGAAATACTTCCGTCCAGGCGCTTCCGTCCCAACGGTATTTGTCGGCATACAGCGCGCCATCGTAGCTGGCGATTGTCAGGGGATAGACACTCGGCAGGCCATCGCCCAGCGGCTGCCAGTTGGTGCCGTCCCAACGGGCGACTCGGTTCAGGACGGTGTTTCCACTGCCATTGAAATATCCGACGGCATGCAGTTGTCCGTCGTGGCCAACGAAGCCCGTGACGGTTCCATCGAGGCCCTCACCCACGGGAAAGATACCGGTTATGGTTGACGGTGTTCCGGCTCCAAATTCGAGGCGGGCCACGTGGTCTGTTTCCACGTCACGCACGGCATCAAAGTTGCCGCCCACAAAGACTGAGCCTTCCCACGCGATCATGTTGCCCACATTACCGTCAATTCCGGCGGCGTGAAATCCGGATGACCACGATTCGTCTCCGGCAATCAGAGCCGTGGCGATAC
The DNA here is from genome assembly GCA_016744275.1 of Candidatus Krumholzibacteriia bacterium. Lineage (GTDB taxonomy): Bacteria > Krumholzibacteriota > Krumholzibacteriia > LZORAL124-64-63 > LZORAL124-64-63 > JAGRNP01. Next base: position 29,110 of record JADGEP010000004.1, read on the forward strand.
CGGGCAGAAACAGGACGAGAACGAAAAGAAAAAGAGTTGAGCGAAGCGATCGAACTAACATGATGGTCCCCCTTTGTCACATTGCGCCAGGCGGCGCGATACAGATCACTAAAAATAGGGGGTATGGGCGTTGCCGAGCAAATGGTGAGGTGTTTTGAACACGACAAGCCGTTATCGCTGAAAATAATCAAATCAATACGAAACCATTTTGGTCTTCTTGCGTTACAATGCGACCCACAGTGATCCTGCGCGTCAGGATCTCTCCCTACGAAAGCCACTCAATTCACATACAAGGAGACACGACATGAAGAAGACTGTGATCATTCTGGGCGCCCTGGTCCTGACCCTGGGTCTCGCTGGTGGCGCCATCGCTGGCGAAAAATGCAACAAGGTTGCTGCCAAGAGCTGCGACAAGTCGGCCGAGACGGCATCCGTTGCCAGCCACTGTGCGAGCACCGCGGCCAAGGCCGCTTACGCCAACAAGCTGGAATCCTCCGGCTGTGAGAAGACCGCCAAGACAGCGTACGCCCACACCATGGGTGAAGTCGCCTTTGCCAATGCCCTGGTCGAGAGCAGCTGCTCGACGACCGCCGCCAAAGCGACCTGGGCTTTTGTTCAGGAGCAAACCGGATGCAGCTCGACGGCCACCGCCGCGACCAAGCACGCCGTTGCTCAAGCCGCTTATGACGAGTGCCTGACGGAGACCGGTTGCGAAAAAACCGCCGGTGCGAAATACGAGAAGACCGCGAAAGTTGTGGGCGCCGAAATCGCCAAGCACATGGCTGACGCCAGCGAAGAAGAGTCCTCCTAGAGCATCCGAATGAGGTGGGACAGATCTCAGATGAGAGCGCCCGGGTCTTTGGCCCGGGCGTTTTCTATGGTAGTGACCGCACCCTTCTGGTCACTGCCAATCGATTGTGGTAGGATTTACGCAAAGGCTCTGAAATGCGGGCCCACAGAGTCGCAATTGGGGGGGTGGTCTTGGTGCCGGTGCGAACTGTTCTCATGGTGGTGGTTGCATGCCTGCTCGGTCCGCCGTCGGTCGGGATGGCGCTGGAATGGGCACCGGCCGCTACGGATTCGTCAGTAGTCGTCTTGCCCAACGGGGTCCGCCTGTTGGTGGTGCCGCAACCAGACGAGCCTTTCGTTCAAATCGACACCTATCTCTCTCTGCGAGGCGCCGCCCAGAACGAGGGCCTCGCTCACCTCATCGAACACCTCATGTTCCGCTCTTCAGAGAACTGTCCCGCCGGCAGCTTGTCCGATTCTCTGCAGTTGCTCGCAACCTACAGCCAGGGCACCACCAATACCCGCAACATCCACACCGTATCGCGCTGCCTGCCCAGTTTGCTGCCGCGTTTGCTGGCG
>JADGEP010000500.1 GCA_016744275.1 Candidatus Krumholzibacteriia bacterium
TCTTCCACTTCGCCCACGCTGACACCAGCGGCCTCCACTTGCAGGCGCAGGGATTTGTCCCAATTGCGAAAGCCACCCACCCGCACAAATTTGTCATTGAGCAGGCCGGTCACCGACTTGACCGAAATTCCCAGCGGATCGACAATCAATTCACCGCGCATGTCTTCCAGGCGACTCTGGTGGGTTTCCCAGTCCACGCTCACGCCACGCATGACCGCCCGCACCATTTCTCCGGTCTGCACCGAACCGCTCCAATCCAGGCGAGAAATCCGTTCGGCCAGACGCCCACCCGAATCGCTGAATTCCAGGAAAGCATCGGTCACGACCAGTTGGTCGATAATCAATTGGGGCAGGTTCAGGTTGATGCGCTCCGTATCGACCGCCTTGGTGGTATCGGTCCCGGCCATGGAATAGACTTCCGGGCGACGCACCGTCACCCGGCGCAGATGAGGCACTGCCCCCAGCGCCTGCGCCAACCCAAAATCCACGGCCACCGTATCGGCCGACACCAGGGTCATGCCTCCGGAATTTCCCGGCAGAGTCAATGACACCCCGTACAAATCCATGCCTTCAAAGATGCGCACTTTGAAATCCCGCACCCGCAAGCCGCCGTTTTCGATCCGCAACAAGTGCCGACTGACCAACCCCGAAGCATAGGGAGCCACCAGGCGCGGATGGCTGCCGATATAGCCCACCACCCCGGCGATCACCAACCAGGCAACCAACAGCGGCAAGCGCGAGGGTTTGAGCCACTTCCTCAAAACGGGTACCCCAGGGAAAAGTGCCAGACCACTTTGGGATCTTTGTAGTCGCGGATATCACTCACATAGTTCACGCGTTTCAAGGGGAATCCCACGTCCACCCGCACCGGTCCAACCGGCGTATCGAGCCTCACACCGGTGCCATAGCTGTACCGGTAATCCCACACTTTGGTGGAACCCGGATCGGTCGGGTCTCCCGGATTACTCGTCAAGCGGAAGCCGCGCAGGCGCACATCATCCAATGTCTCCCAGACATTCCCACCTTCGAGGAAAAACACGCTGGCGAATTTCCATTTGTGCAAAATCGGCATCGGGAAGCGCCACTCCAGATTGGTCAGCATCAGGTAGTTTCCACCGCGGGCCGGATTGTCCGGCAGAAGCACATCCGACGAGAAATTCAGGTCGTCCAACTCGTCCTGGTCCACAATCTGGGGCCCGATGGAATTGTGGGCATAGCCCCGCACCGTCGAACCGCCGCCGGCAAAGAAGCGGTCATCGTAGGGCACACCATCGGCACCTCGGTTCAACGATTTTCCATAGGGACGGGTGCCGCCGATCTTAAAGCGCATGGCCATCACGCCGCCGAAAAACGTCTGCTCGTAGTTGTGCCAGGCCGCAGTCCATTTCACAAAGCTGAAATCCCCACCCATGACGCCGCCGGCTACCTGCGCGGTCCCGATGGTGTACATGCCATCGGATGGCCGAAAGATGTCGTCCCGATGGTCAATAAACATGGCCCAGTTCAACGAACGCACGTGATCCGTTTGTGGGTCCACCGCCACGAAGCGGTCCTTGACGTCGTCCGGCGCCAACGGGTGCACCTCCGGATCGGTCACCTTATACCCAAAAAACACCGTATTGCGCACCCGGCGGCTGGCCTGCCACGACGTGCCCAGATTGGACCCGTAGCCGAACATGTTCTGGCCCGACTCACCCCGGGTCTCACGCTTCATGTAGATTTCCCAATCAAAACTGAAGCGGCTGTCCCGCAGGCGGGGATTGACGTAACGCAGATCGGCCCGGTAGTTGATTTGCCCCTGATTAAAGGTGGGCGAATAGCCGATCACATCTTCCAGATTCCAGGAGCCACGGCCCCGCATTTCCAGGCGACGAGCCGTGCCCCACAAGTTGCGGTGCCCCCAGGCCATCAACAAACGCACCCGCTCCAGGCTTCCCACCCCGGCGCCAAATTCATAGAACGCCGGCTTGCGTTCAATGACCCGGACTTCCAGGTCCGTGCGTCCGCTGGCCGAGTCCGCCCTGATCGGCGCGATCGTCACGTCGCGAAACAAGACGGTGTTCAGCAATCGCCGACGAGAGTCTTCAATCTGCCCCCAACGCAGCGGCTCTCCGGACCTGATCTCCATTTCCCGCATGACAATATTGTCGTGGGTAAAATCATTGCCCGAAACGGTGACCTCGCCCACCTGATGCGGCACTCCTGGAGTGATGCGATAGACCAGTTCAGCCGCGTTGCCGGTTTCGTTCGCGTAAGGAACGATGGTCAACTCCGGCTCCACCCGCGCTTCCAGATGGGTTTCGTTGCGATACAAAGTCAGCAGAGAATAAATGTCGCCACCATAGGCATTCAGGTCTGCCGGGGCCGGCATCCCTTCCAGCAGGGCCATCACCCCACGCAATCGCACCTCAGGTACGGGTTCGTTGCCCTCAAAAGTGACCCGGCGGATGTAGGTGCGATCGCCCTCCACGATCGATATGTGCAGCACATCCCCGTCACCGCCAGCAGAGGAGATCGAGTCCAGGCCAGCCTCGACAC
>JADGEP010000501.1:0-1769 GCA_016744275.1 Candidatus Krumholzibacteriia bacterium
CCGAAACGCTTCGGTGCGCTTCAATATCTAGCGCAGGGGCCGGCCAAGTTCATCAAGACCCGGTGCCAACGAGCTGCCACCGGCAGCCTTGCTGGGGAATACCAAGTCAATTTTGTCGACTGTAAAAGTGCCGGCCACGGTGTCATGGACACCATGCATGACGGCTTCGTCGATGTAACCGGTGAAGTAAATGTTCTCCGGTCCCGTACCCCAGATACCAACCAGGCTGCTCGGTCCATCATAGAGGAGCTCTCGAGAGCCGGTTTCGGTGATGAAATCATAGTCAGCACTCTGGAAGATCAGGCGACCCTCGTCAGTGACGACGTAGACATTGCCCGTTGCATCGACCCAGATGTCACGGATTCCGGCGCCAGGATCGTCGGTCAATTCGGGGTAGAATTTCTGCCAGACGTTCTTGCCGTCGTCATCGCGAATCAGGCCGAACAACCAGCCTTCACTGGTGCCGAGATAATTGCGACTGAGGGTCACGGGATCGCTGGACATGGCCAGGACCCACTCCGCTTCGATCCGCTGCTCGCCACTGATGGGACGCAGGATCCAGTCGGCGGTGATTGCGACGTCTGCATTGGGAGCCAAAACGCCCCCTTTGGTGCCCGCAATGCCGAAGCGCTCGCCGGTGAAGCGAGGATCGAAAAATGCACCACCCAGGAAATAATGGTTCACCGCAACGAGAGACGAGAGGTCCTCGTTGGTGGACAGGGTATCGGTTGGAGCACCGTTTTCATCCAGGATCAACATGATCGATCCGGCGCCGCCCCAGGAAGAGCCGGACATGCGCCGCACGGTGCCGTTGGTGCCGACGGCGTGTAAGACACCGCCGAAGGATCCGATGCCCAGGAGATTCTGGTTGGTTCCACTGTCCATACCGGTCCAGCCCGAACCGGTATTGCGCCAGATATGACCGGCGTGGCCAACGGCGTACATCACCGTTTCAGCAGGTGGACTCCAGATCTTTGTGACCGCAGAGGTCGAGCCCATGCTTTGCGATTCCCAGGAGGTGCCATTAAAATGGAACATCACACCCAGGTTGCCGCCAACATAGACGTCGTTGGCAGCGGTGCCATAGACATCAAACAGCCACTCGCGGGATTCCTGCGGAGGGACGGTTGGAAAAGTGACTTCAGTCGCATCATCGCCGCACCCCGACAGAGCCAAAAGGCTGCCGAGCAGGCCGATGATCAAAAGCATGGGAACACAACGCCCAAGGGACAGGCGAGACGTGCCGGTAAAGGCAGAAGCAATATTCATCATTGCCGCAATATCCTCACGTTCAGCTGGTGGGGAGAATGGAACGGCCGACCACCGGATCGTGCCGGAACCCTTACCGGGATTCCGCCGACTTTCCCATGCCCGTTAGGAGGTAGAGACCGTTTGTCCAACCCATGAATAATATGGTCTTCAGCCGGGAAAGTCCACACCCGGAAAAGGATTATAGGAAAGTGGGCTTGCAGAATGTCGCAGGTGTGACAAAATTACCGACAACCACGGGATTCAGACGTGACAGTACCAGACGCCAAAAAGGATCTGGGACTGGACCCCAGCAGGAGCAAAAAAGCCATGAATGATGCCAAAACTGCCTCTTTGGACCCCAATTTGGATCTTTTTGCCGAAATCAATCGGCTGAAGAAAGACCTCAACGCGGTTATTCTGGCTCATTTCTATCAAGAGCCGGACATTCAGGACATTGCCGACTTTGTCGGCGACAGCCTGGCCTTGGCCCAGCACGCGGCCCGCACTGAGGCTGAAGT
>JADGEP010000501.1:1779-2531 GCA_016744275.1 Candidatus Krumholzibacteriia bacterium
TTTCATGGCCGAGACAGCCAAAATTCTCAACCCGCACAAACAGGTGCTGCTGCCGGATCTGGAAGCAGGTTGCAGTCTGGCCGATGGTTGCCCGCCCGAAGAATTTGCCGCTTTCCTGGCCAAATATCCCGGCCACAAAGTGATCAGCTACATCAACTGTTCAGCGGCGACCAAAGCCATGAGCGATGTCATCTGCACCAGCAGCAATGCCGTGAAAATCGTGGACAGCTTTCCGGCCGACCAGCCAATCGTATTTGCGCCGGATCGCTTCCTGGGCAATTGGGTCAGCCAATCGCTGAAGCGTGACCTGGTGCTGTGGCCGGGTTCGTGCGAAGTCCATGAAATGTTCAGTGAGAAAAGACTGGTGGAGTTGAAACTTGAGCATCCCGAGGCGGTGGTCGCTGCTCATCCGGAATGCCCCGCTGGAGTGTTGCAACATGCCGATCACATCGGCAGCACCACCGCCATTCTCAACTTTGCCAAGGAAACTCCGGCCAACAAAATCATTGTCGTGACCGAAGCCGGCATTTTACACAAGATGCAAAACGACAACCCGGATAAGATTTTGATTCCGGCGCCGAGCACGGACGAATCGTGCAGTTGTAATGAGTGCCCGTACATGAAGCTGAATACTTTGGAAAAACTGTATCTCTGCCTGCGGGACCGGACGCCGGAAATCGTGGTCGATGCCGAGGTGGCAGCCCGGGCGCTGGCGCCCATCAACCGGATGTTGGATTTGAGCCGTTGAGTGC
>JADGEP010000502.1:0-2067 GCA_016744275.1 Candidatus Krumholzibacteriia bacterium
CCCTTCGCCGAGATAGCGCTTATAGCTCAGAACTTCACCGGACTTCAGCATCAGCGCCTTGGTCTCATAACCGAACTCGCCCGCAGGCACTTCAATCGGCGCATCGGCCGTCATCGTGACATCGATCATCCGATTGGCGACAACAAAATCGAGGTCATCCGAATCGCCGCGGGCAAAATTCCATTGCTGGTAGGTCGCAAACCTGTCGAGCGGGCAAGCGACCCTCGGCTCTGTCAGCGGGTGCATATTGGTGCGGCCTTGCAGAACCACACCGTCCTCTAACACAGAGAAACCAAGCGGATACTCGCCCGGCCATCCGCCGGAAATATTCCACGTCTCACCATATTCAGGCACCTGTGTAGAGACCAGTTCAGGTGTCTCCAGCGGCGCTTCGGCGACGATCTCTGGCGCCGGATCGTCCTGCACCGGCAAAGGCGCGGTCGCGACTTCGGTTGTACAGGCAGCCAGACAGGCTGCGCCGAATAGGCTGATCGAGATTCTCATAAACGTCACTCCGTAACTGGCGCCTTATGGCTCGCATAATGCCTACGCCTATTTGGCCAAATTATGCCAGCCCGTTCAGCCGGTAATCTCAACCACACGAAACCCGATGGATCGGTCATTCACATCAACGGAAACTCTGGCGCGATTGGCAGCGCGGTGCTGAGCCGCGCCATTTTTCCATGAGCCGCCTCGAACGACCCGCCGCGAACAGTCGCCGGACAGGTCCGCGCGGCCATCGCTCGGCGAATTGCGGTAAGTGTTGATATAGCAATCCTCGACCCATTCACGGACTTGCCCGATGGCTACGCTCCGCGGCTGCTCTGCCAAATTCGACAACTGGACGAGCGCCCGGTTGACGGGTGTGGCCACACCACATTCGGATCCTAGCTCCACAATCCACCCATTGAGATGATCGGTCTCCAACGGCTGTCCCCGCGAAGCGCTTTGCCAGGTGGAGCCGCCTTCCCTCGATCCGCCGTCAACGGTCTGCCCCGGCTGCGGGCCTTGCTTCACTGCGGCCAAAAGGTCATCGGTGGGCAAGTAGTCGATTCCAGCTGCGGCCAAGCACGACCTTCCCTCGGCCATGGCGCATTGCACCAATTCCCGAAACTCGGGGTCCGGCACGCCGAAAGCGTCGACCGCATTTCCCAAATTGAGCAGGAGCTTGCTGTACTTCCAACGCATGACATCCGGAACGGAAACCACTTCGAAGCCTGCACCCACCAAGTCGCTCGCCACCGACCGACTGCAATCATCCTCGCCACTCGGATAACAGCCCAACCGAAAACTCCCGCCGGGGTTATCGCTGTACACCTCCACCACCCCCGGTTCGAGATGCAGCGAAGGGATCCACGTCATGGCGCCGTACACCTTGTCGAATGAATGCGCTGCGGCGGGTTCGGAGACGACGCCGTTTTGGAAGCAGAATATTGGCAGCCTGCGATCCAACCCGGCAAGGGCCTGATCGACATCCTGGCTCTTCACGCAGAGCAGCAGGCGATCCCCTGGCTCAAAGGTGTAGTCCACAACGCTTGAGATCACGCGCACCGGCATCGTGTCCGTCCCCGCGGGGCTCCTCAACGTCAAGCCCCGTTGGCGTATGACTTCGCCGTGCTTCCCTCGAGCAATGAACAAAACATCATGCCCTGCCTCCGCCAACCGAAACCCCAACGTTCCACCAACTGCGCCCGCTCCTAGTACGACGTATGCCATGGCTTAGTTTACCGGATGGAGTCCATGCTTTTTGCCTTTCAAATTGGGGGGCTCATTCGACTGCGTGGGCGTCACTACGCACTCTTCCGGGCTTTGAGAGCACTTCCAAGGCCAATGCACAGCCTTGTGGCCCGGTTCGCTTTGCATTGCTCGTGAATATGGTCCCACTCCCCAAGCCCGGTATGCAAACCAACCCCAGCCCTTTAAGATATGGCCATGAAAACACTATTCTCCATCGTATGCGCCATTGCGCTGTTTGCTTGTCAGTCGACACCTGCCGCTTCTGATGCCACAATCTATGGAACCCTCGAATTCCGAGCCGAGGCGGAAGCGGATGACGTCCATGCCAAG
>JADGEP010000502.1:2077-2517 GCA_016744275.1 Candidatus Krumholzibacteriia bacterium
AGTTTGAGGGGAAGACTGTCCTGTTGTCACAGGCGAAGATTTATGAGGTGAAGGTCTTCAAAACTATGGACCAATTGGGATTGCCTGCCCTTGGCTTCACGCCTGTGGAACATCAGCGCGAGGAATTGGCTGACTACACAGAATCCCTTGTGGGTAGGAAAATGGCGGTCCTGGTAGGAGGGAAGATTGTCACGCTACCGAGTGTCAATGGTCGCCTGGGTAATGGCGGAATTATCGAAGGAGGGCGCGGTGGTTTTACCGAGCAGGAAGTGGAAGAACTGGTAGCAGTGATTAGAGCTGGGGCGAAGTGATGGAGCGGGTGGGTGGTGGGGTTTCGTTTTGAAGGGTAGGTCGCTTGGGTGGAAGCCGCAGCTTCGGTTGTTTGGAGTTTTGGGCGGCCGATTCGGCGATTGAGCGGGTTACAAGCCTTCAATCCTGAT
>JADGEP010000503.1 GCA_016744275.1 Candidatus Krumholzibacteriia bacterium
CCGTTGCCGAGACGGGCGGGGCGCTTTCCTCAAGGGCCAGATCCACAAAGAAGACACTGCCTTCACCAACGCCGCTGCGCACGCTGATGTCTCCCCCCATGAGCAGGGCCAACTGACGACTGATGGCCAAGCCGAGGCCGGTGCCACCAAACTCGCGCGTCGTGCTGTTGTCCGCTTGTTCGAATTGCTGGAATACCGCGACCAGTCGATCTTCGGGGATGCCAATGCCCGTGTCCTGAACCGAGAGCACCACGCGAGAAGCATCCTTGGGATTCACACCACAACTCAGCTTCACATGGCCCGTTTCCGTAAATTTGATGGCGTTGCCCACCAGATTAAAAATGATCTGGCGCAAGCGGGTGGGGTCGCCCTTGAAGCGGCGGGCCATCTCATCGGGGTAATCAAAAATCAGCTCGATGTTTTTCTGCTCAGCCGTCGAGCGCATCAACTGGTGCACATCGCCAAGCACATGCTTCAGATCAAATGGCACCGACTCGATCGACAGGCTATTGGACGAAATCTTGGAATAGTCCAGGATGTCATTGATGATGTGCAGCAACGATTCGGTCGACCGCGTGATGATTTCGAGGTGTTCCTGTTGCTGGCCATCCAAGTCGGTTTCGCGGAGCGTCTCGGCCATACCCAGCACGCCATTCATAGGTGTGCGGATTTCATGGCTCATGGTGGCCAGGAACTGATCCTTGGCCTTGTCAGCCAACTTCGAGCGCGCCAATTCGACTTCCAGGGCGGTGACCTGTTTCAGCCGGCGCAGCACGCCCATGAAAAACATCGGCAGAACAATGACTCCCAGCAGCAGGCCTGAACCGAGATTCAGATGGCTGCTCCAGTAGTCATTAAAGACGAGCAGGGAACCAAATCCCATGGTTCCGGCTACGATGCCAAATTGCAGCGAGCGCTCACCAAAACGGATGCCATTTCCAATGATCACCCACAGGAAAATCGGATAATAGGAAGTCACATGCTGGTTGCCCAGATGCATGAATATCGTCATGATGCCCAGATCCGTGAGGATCGTCACCAGACGCCGTCGCGGGCACTTGCCCGGAAAGCGTTTCACCATGGCATACCAGATTATGGAGAAGGTCAGGTAGGTGACGATCGTCGTGAGACCCGGCATGAACGATGCGCTTTGGTCCAGTCCCTTGTTGATCCCATAGGCACTGAATACAATGAAAGAGATCACAGAGATGACCACACGGGCCCTGCTCTGGGATTCTTCTTCATCTATTCGAATTGCCAGGGACTCGGGCGAAGAGACCATTGTTCCTATTCCTGCGGTCTGAGGTGTTGCTTGTCTCCATGTCTCATCGGCAAGCCGGAGACGTGATTGATGCATTATTTGAGTCCGACCCGGAACCGAAGTTCAAAATCGTTCATTTTGCCCGAGCGAAACCCGCCAAAAGCGGCCAGCCCGTGCGAAAAACCCTCAAATAGACTATACGATGGGAAAACTGCAAAATACGGGCCTCAGCCAAACCCGGCCGTTGCCCGTGGTTCCCAGCTGAGGCCTTTAGGGGCTCATGCGTCCGCAGTACAGAAGAGGAAAACTATCCGGTCCAAACGCCCGTGATGCGGGTTCCGTCGGGAACAAGCAGGGGTGCAGAGCCCTCATTGCGCATCTCCACCACACCCGAAAGCACCACATCCCGGCCAAAGCGGATGTCGCCTTTGACCGTCAAACGCTCACAGTCCAAAAGCGACGGCGGTCCCTGGGGAAAGCGCTCGGCCAGTTGATCCACGAATCCATAGTGCACCGGATCCAGATCAATGACCACGCGCTCGAGTCGACGTTCGGGGTTGGCCCTCACCTGGAAATCCGGCGTCAGGATGTAGTTGTCCGAGCGCACATCCAGCAAGTCGTTGGTCTTTTTTATCGGGGCGAAACGCGATTTATCAATGCGCAGCGCACCGGCGCCTTCAAACACACCGATGGCCGAGCCCATGGCGGTTTCCAACTGGAAGACTGCCTGGGAGTTCTTGTCGCGTGGGTCGACGGTCTTGGTATTGCGGATCATCGGCAGGCCCAGAATGCCATTCTGTCGGTCCAGCAATTCGCGTAACACCGGCAAGTTCAGCCACAGGTTGTTGGTATTGAAAAAACGGTGCCGGGTGATGTCTTGAAAGGCCTCAGTATCAGGCTCTGGGCACTGGGCCGACTCGCGCAGCAACAACTGTCCCGCCGGAGTCTGGGCCAGATGCCCACCCTTTTTGTCCGCTTCAGCCCGGTCCGCCACTTCCATCAGGAAAGGCAATTTTTCGACTACAAAATAGCCCAGTATGGCCGGGTCCATGACCGCGCCCAGGTTGTCGGAATTGGAAACGAAGGCCGTGTGGTATCCGGCCGCCAACAATTTGTCCAACATGCCGCTGGTCACCAGGAAAAAAAAATTCCGAGTCGGCCGACCACTCCGCCGGGCTCAAGTCCGCCGCCGACAGCTTGGGCCCTTTGTG
>JADGEP010000504.1 GCA_016744275.1 Candidatus Krumholzibacteriia bacterium
GCCTCGAAATTTCCGTTGGCCGAAGATACGCCTACGGGCATGGGGGGCATGATTCTTCTGGTGCGCCGGCCATTGCCTGCGGGCACAAAAATGGGTTGGGCGTTGGTGGAAGATTCGCAGCCGGGAGAAAAGGTGGTGCGACCTCTGGCGAACGAAAAAGAAGCGGTCGCCCTGATCGAAAAACGCTTGGCCTCCTACGAACGCATGTGGGATGGCTGAGGCGGTTGCAAACCTGATTATTACAACTGACCGGGAGTCGGTTTTGGTACAAGTGAAGACAGGATTGGAAGTGAGCGCCGCAGACGGCTTCGCCTCGGTGCGTGGCCAACGGGTCGGCCTCCTGGTGCATCCGGCCTCGGTGGATCGCCACTTGCGGCCCGCCCTGGGCCTGATGGATGAAGCGCCAAGTGTGGAACTGGCGGCGCTTTACGGCCCCCAGCACGGCATCCGGGGCCAAACCCAGGACAACATGATCGAGTGGGAAGGGTTCACCGATCCGGCCACGGGATTGCCCGTTTATTCACTCTACGGCGCGCACCGCAAACCTTCGGCCGCGATGCTGGCCAACATCGACACCCTGGTGGTTGATCTGCAGGATGTCGGCGCCCGGTACTACACTTTTATCTGGACCTTGTTGCTGTGCCTGGAAGCCTGTGCCGAATCGGGCAAGAAGGTGGTGGTTCTGGACCGCCCCAATCCTCTGGGTGGCCGCCACACCGAAGGCACCGTCCTGGATCCCGCCTTCAAATCTTTTGTAGGACTGGCGCCGATTCCCATGCGGCACGGCCTGACGATTGGCGAGTTGGCCGAGTTTTTTGTGGACTGGCGCGGCTTGCAAGTGGACCTGGAGGTGGTCTGGATGGAAGACTGGCGGCGCGATATGGATTTTGCGCAAACCGGGTTGCCGTGGGTGCTGCCATCGCCGAACATGCCGACTCTGGACACCGCCTGGGTTTATCCCGGAGGATGCTTGTTGGAAGGCACTGCCCTGAGCGAAGGTCGCGGCACAACGCGGCCCTTCGAAATCTTCGGAGCGCCCTATGTCAATCCCGAGACTCTGGTGGGCCTGTTGAACAATTGGAGCCTGCCCGGTTGCCGATTCCGGCCGTTGCATTTTGAACCCACTTTTCACAAGTTTGCCGGCGAAGTCTGTGGTGGCGTGCAGGTGCATGTGACCGATACGCGGCGCTTCGAATCGGTGGCCACCTATACGGCAGCCATCACGGCCATCGCCCAGTTGTGGCCCGATGACTTTGCCTGGAAACAGCCGCCCTATGAATACGAGTCCGAAAAACTACCCATAGATATTCTGGCGGGCGGGGGCCGTTGGCGCGAACAGGTTGAAGCCGGTGTCTCTCCCTGGCAGATGAAAGCCGAATGGATCGAGCAACTGCAGGCCTTTGCCTCGGCATCCGCCGGGTTTCGGCACTATGAATAGCGGCGTGCGCGGGCTGGTGCTTGCGGCCGGATTTGGTTCACGACTGGCTCCCATCACCGACCACGTGCCCAAGCCCCTGTTGCCGGTGGACGGCGCTCCTCTGCTGGACAATGTGATCGGGCGGTTGCTCGCCGCGGGCATTTCTCCGGTCGCGATCAACAACCACCATTGCGGCACCTTGGTGGCGTCCCACGTTGGGGCTCATGCACAAGCTGACCAGTTGGTTTCCTTCCCCGAGGTGGAAATCCTCGGCACCGGTGGCGCCCTGGAAAATGCCCGGGATTTCTTATCCGCCACCGAGTCTTTCGTGGTCTACAATGGCGACGTCCTGTGTGATGTGGACCTCGAAAAGCTGGTTGCGGAGCACCACGCCTCGGCGGCCCTGGTCACGTTGTTGCTGGTTGATTGTCCCGCTGTCAATTCCGTCACCCTGGCGGCCAATGGCAGGGTGAGCCACATCGCCGGCACCGGTGAGCGGCCCCTGCCCGCGACCGGCGACCGGCATTTGACCTATGCCGGCGTGGGTGTGTTTGATCGCCAGATTCTGGCTGATATCGAGCCGGGGTTTTCTTCATTGATTGCACCGGTGGTGCGGGCGATGGCGGCTGATCCCACGGCGGTGCGCGGGTACGCTCCGGCATCTGTGGCTTGGGATGACCTGGGCTCGTTGGGGCGTTGGTTGCAGGCCGCCGGGCCTGACGTCTGCACCGAAGAGGGCTTCGCTTTGACTCGCCTGACCGGCCACGGGTCGGACCGGAGTTTCTGGCGCCTCAGCCATGAAGCATGGTCGGCCGTGGCCATGTACAGTCCGGATGGCGACGACGAGTACGAACGTTTCGTGGCCGTCGCTCGTTTTCTTGAAGACCACAAATTGGGGCCGGCCCGCAGGCTGCTGCAGGACGATGCGGCACGCACCCTGTTGATGGAGGATCTGGGGGCAACGAGCCTGTTTTCCCTGAGTGCTGCCGATCCTACCGGCACCTACGAACAGGTGGTGGACCATTTGCTGGCCCTGCAGGCGGCCACCCCAATGGCTGCGAACGAGTGTCCTCTGGCCGTGGACCG
>JADGEP010000505.1:0-336 GCA_016744275.1 Candidatus Krumholzibacteriia bacterium
CGGGTGTGGTGAGCTACAATCCCGATGGGTTCCCCAATCGCGAGTGGGCCCTGGAAGATGTGGTCAACTGGTTCGACAGCTTCCTCTATTGGGAGGATTTCAAATCTGCAGCGGGATTTGAGGGCATGAAAAAGGCACCGGTGATTGACGCAACATTCATTCCCAGCCTGAATTTTGTAGCCGGCGGCAACGTGATCACGTTGACCAATCTGGCCGAAAGCCGGGCGGTGGCCCTGGCGACCATTGACGAGGCCATCTCGGCATTCAACCGGCAGGCCATGGCCGACAGCATGGGCAGTTCGCTGCACCTGACTTTGCGCCGGGGCCGGGCCAACA
>JADGEP010000505.1:346-2500 GCA_016744275.1 Candidatus Krumholzibacteriia bacterium
ACATGAGAAAGTTGCACCGGGATATCGAGTTGGTGGATGCCCAGGCGGAACGTATCCAATTGGAGATCGACTCACAGGCGCGCGTATTGACGGTGATCGAGTTGGAAAAGAAGGAATTGGAACTGGACCTGCAGGCCAGAGAGGCCGACAACGTCTGGATCAAGGAAGCTGTGCTCAACTCGCGAGAAGTCGTCAAGACGGCTCGTATTCGCCTGGCCGAAGCCGAAAATGTCCTGGCCATAGCCGTGGGCGTGGAGAAATCGGGGACCGGTTCAACGGGTGGTGTCCAGAACGGCAACGATCCGGTGGCCGAGGTGCTGCGGCAAACGGCGACCCGAGAACAGGCCGGACGGGTGGGCGACCTGCTGCTGACGGTCAATCAGTTGACGATGTTTGTGACCGCCCAGGCGGTGCACGCCGACAGTCTCGAATCCCGTGTGGTGGCCAACGAGTTGGAGATAGGCCGCATCCGCCTGTTGCAGGATGTGCAGATCGCCAAAAAAAGGGCTGATGTTGATCAAAAAATACGAGACCTGAACATTTCGTTGGAAAAAGATCTGCCTCACACGCGGGATGTGCTCAAGAGCGAGTTGGAAACCGAACGGGTCAAGGTCGAATTGATTTCGCCTTTGGAACGGGTCGGCACCATCTCCGTCAGTGACAAGGCCGTACGGCCGCGCAAGGCACGGGCGGCGGCGATCCTGACCATCCTGGCCTTTTTTGGCTCGCTGTTTTTGGTATTGGTCTGGGAATACATTCGGAATAACCGGGTGGCAATTACCGCCGCTCGTCACGACAACGATTAGAATGAAGGGAAGACCATGCGGAGTTCGTTCCTGCTGACTTCAGTGGTGTTGTTGACCCTCGGGGTCGGCGCCGCTGGGTGCTTTGATGAAGATAAAAAGGGGCCGGTGGTGACCGAGATCATGCCTGGTCTGACGGCTATCGATTCGATAGTCGGGCAAGGTCCTGTGGTGCAGCCTGATGACTTTGTACAGTTGCACTATGCGGGATATCTCTTCGTCGACGGCAAGAAGACCAAGAAGTTTGACTCTTCATACGACGTAGACAAGCCCATCGCGTTCCCTCTCGGTCGCAGCATCGTGATCACGGGCTGGGAACGTGGCTTGCCGGGAATGCATGTTGGCGGCAAACGCAGCCTGATCATCGAACCTGAATTGGCTTACGGCGTCTCGGGCCGCTCACCGTTTATTCCGGCCAACTCGACGCTCTTTTTTGACATTGAAGTGCTCGATATTCCCATCGTGGAGAAGGAAATCCAGAGCGAAGGCACCGGTGCGGTGGCGGAAACTGGCGACCAGGTCAGCGTGCACTTCACCGGGTGGGTTTGGGCCAACGGCGAGCGTGGCGAAGAGTTTGATTCTTCGCATAACCGTGGCGTGCCCTACAAATTCACCCTCGGGGCCGGCATGGTGATCCCGGGCTGGGACGTCAGTATCGAAGGGATGAAGATCGGCACGAAGGCTCGTTTGATCATCCCGCCCATTATGGGATATGGCGAGCGGGGCAGCCCACCGAAGATTCCTGCCAATGCCACCCTGTGTTTTGACGTGGAACTGGTCGAGATCACGGGCAAATAGTTTGATTGCCTCAAGTTTCCGGGGATGGGGGCTTGCGCCATCCCCGGGGTTCTGCTAGAATGCCTTCGATTTCCATGCAGACGCTTTGCGAATTCCTTTATTCGGTCAGAGGCGTCTGCGCTTTTATGGCTTTCTTTCACGAAAGACCAGTTCGCTTTCCCGAAAGACCAGCTTGTTTTCCCGAAAGACCAGCTTGATCACCCACCCACTTCCATTTCCTGCAGGAGGAAAAGTGTGAACAGTTTGATTTATCTCATCCCCGCCGCCGGTGTACTGGCGCTCGTCTTTGCCCTGTGGAAGGCCCAATGGGTCAAATCACAGGACGCCGGTGACGAGAAGATGCAGACCATCGCTGGTCACATCCAAGAAGGTGCCATGGCATTTTTGAGCCGCGAATACCGCGTGCTCGCCATTTTTGTAGTCATCGTGACGGTGTTGCTGGGCGTCAGCAATGCCTCGATGGACAACAGCCATGCCCTGATCGGCCTGAGTTTCGTGCTGGGCGCGGTGGCCTCCGGCCTGGCCGGTTTCTTCGGCATGCGCATCGCGACGC
>JADGEP010000506.1 GCA_016744275.1 Candidatus Krumholzibacteriia bacterium
GTTGGACTCCTACAATGAGTTTCTGCAGACGGGTATCAAGCCCGACGACCGGACGATGAAGGGAATCGAGACCGTCTTCCAGACGATCTTCCCCATCGAGTCCACCCGTGGAAACCTGACCATGGAGTATATGAGTTACAAGACGGGTGAGCCCAAGTACGGCATTGAAGAATGCCAGGAACGGGGACTCACTTTCAGTGTGCCTTTGAAGGTGCGGCTGCGTCTGGTGGTCAAAGAGGAAGCCGAAGGGTCCTCCGACGAGGAAATGATGATCCGCGATATCCAGGAGCAGGAAGTCTACCTGGGTGAATTGCCGATGATCACCGCCAAGGGAACGTTCCTGATCAACGGTGCCGAGCGCGTTATTGTCTCGCAGTTGCACCGTTCGCCTGGCGTGTTCTTCAGTGATGAGATCCATCCCAACGGGCGTCGCCTGTTCCGCTCGCGGATTATTCCGTACCGCGGCTCGTGGGTCGAGTTCACCACCGATATCAACAACATTCTGTACGTGCACATCGACCGGAAGCGCAAGCAACCGGCGACCATGCTGCTCCGTGCCCTGGGCTTCCAGACCAATGAAGAGATCATTGAACTCTTCCACAAGGTCGAGACGGTTAAGGTGACCAAGCCAGGCACCAAGAAGTACAAAGAACTGGAAGACACCCTCGAAGGGCGCATCTTGGCCGCGGACGTATTCCGCGCCGATGAAGAAGAAGCCTTCGCCAAGGCTGGAGCTATCATCGATGCCCTGACCCGCGAGAGCCTTCTTTCCAGTGGCTTGAAAGAGATCAAGCTGGTGGCCGAAGGGGAAGTGACCCTGACGGAGCCCAGCCTGATTCTCAATACGATCCGCAAGGATCCTACGACCAACCAGGACGAGGGCCTGCGCAGGTTCTATAGCCTGTTGCGTCCGGGCGACCCGCCCAACGAAGAAGTGGCCCGTGCCCTGTTCGAGCGTTTGTTCTTCAACGAGAAGCGCTACGATCTGGCCGAGGTCGGTCGGTACAAGATGAACCGCCGTTTGGGCCTTGATGTCGATCCCAAGGTCGCCACCCTGACCCCGGCCGATTTCCTGGCTATTGTCAACGAGATGATCGGCCTGTTCCTCGGTCATACGGAAATTGATGATATTGATCATTTTGGCAACCGACGTATCCGGTCGGTGGGCGAATTGCTGGCCAACCAGTTCTCCGTCGGTCTGAGCCGCATGGCGCGGATCATCAAGGAACGGATGAATCTGGCAGATAAAGAGAAGCCCATCAGCCCGGCTGATCTGGTCAACGCCCGGACGGTGTCCGCGGTGATCCAGAGCTTCTTCGGCAGCAGCCAGCTGAGCCAGTTCATGGATCAGACCAACCCGCTGAGCGAGTTGACGCATAAGCGCCGCCTGAGTGCCCTCGGCCCTGGTGGTTTGCACCGTGACCGTGCCGGCTTTGAGGTGCGTGATGTTCATTACACGCACTACGGCCGCATGTGCCCCATTGAAACTCCTGAAGGGCCGAACATTGGTTTGATCGCGAGTTTGGCAACCCATGCCCGCATCAACAGCTTCGGTTTCATCGAGTCTCCGTATCGTCAGGTCGATAAGGGCGTCGTCAGCAGCAAGACGGACTACCTCACCGCCGACCAGGAAGATGTCGTGACCATCGCCCAGGCCAACGCGCCGGTCGATGGCAAGGGACACTTCAAGGATGCCAAGGTGCTGGCCCGCTTCAAGGGCGAGTACCCCATGTCCAAGCCGGAAGAACTGGACTACATGGATGTGTCGCCGAAGCAGATTGTTTCGGCTGCCGCCTCGTTGATCCCGTTCCTGGAACATGATGATGCCAACCGTGCCCTGATGGGCTGCAATATGCAGCGTCAGGCCGTGCCTCTGCTGCGTTCGGATTCTCCGATCGTCGGCACCGGTATGGAGAAGAAGGTGGCGATTGATTCGGGCGCCGTGATTGTGGCCGAAGCCAACGGCGTGATCGAGAGCGCGACGGCCGAGGCCATCGTGATCCGTTACGACGATCCGGACAAGGTCAGCTCGGGCAGTTTCTTCGACGATCATGGCATCGTTGAATACCGCCTGCGCAAATTCAAGCGCTCCAACCAGGACACTTGTTACAACCAGAAGCCGCTGGTGGTGCCTGGCCAAAAAGTGAAGACCGGTCAGCCCATTGCTGATGGCCCCTGTACCCAGGATGGTGAACTGGCTCTGGGCCGCAACCTGCTGGTGGCCTTCATGCCCTGGGGTGGTTACAACTTTGAGGATGCCATCCTGGTCTCCGAAAAACTGGTGAAGGACGATGTCTTCACCTCACTGCACATCGAGGAATTTGATCTGCAGGTTCGCGATACCAAGCGTGGCATCGAAGAAGTGACCCGGGAAATTCCCAACGTGGGCGAAGACGCCCTGACGGATCTGGATGAAGACGGCATCATCTATCCGGGTGCCCGGGTGCGGGCCGGCGATATCATGGTCGGTAAGGTCACGCCCAAGGGTGAGAC
>JADGEP010000507.1 GCA_016744275.1 Candidatus Krumholzibacteriia bacterium
GGCATGAAGAAATCATAGAGCCCTGAGTTTTCCCAAGTGCCCCCATTGAGGCCCGCCAGATATTGGATGACACCAGTCTCTTCATCGCGCTCGAAACGCAAATCATTGAACGGAGTCTGAGCCGAAGACAGCGGCACCCATCTGTTTTCGATGAGAAAATACTCCCGCGGCGAACTGCCCGCCCGGTAGGCCTGCGGGTAGCGCAGATCAAAATCGCCAAACCCTGCGTTATAGAGTCCGTACTGGTCCCGCGGCACTCCAACGGCCGGCAACAGGTATTCATCCTTGCCGGACACATGGTCGCTCACTTCGCCCATTTCGATCCAACCGAGGTACCACTTGCACCAGGCTGAAAGCGATGGTGGCAACACGCCGGTAGCCGCGACGAAAACCGTGTCGTCTTCGGCTGTGATCGTGCCGAGCGTCACCGGCAGATTCGTCCCCGAATCCATCAGATCCCAGATGCCCACTGAAGGCAATCCGGTCTGGGTGTTGTACACATCGGGCAAGCCCAGGGCATGACCAAATTCGTGGTAAAAAGCGGCCGCGATGCTGCCCACCGAGCCGTCCTGGCTGGTCGTCTCGGGAATGATCGAGCACTCGCTCAGCATTCCCGGATTGCCACCGGGGTTGGTGCCGGCCAAGGCCACCGGTTCGCCCAACGTGACAAAGAATGTCGGGATGTCGTTGGGCGTATCTCTCAGGATGTCGCTCTGCCAATCACTGCCAGCGTGGACAAAGATCACGTAGGTGAAAGGCGTTTCGTCATCATAGTCTGCCAGTCCATTGCCCTCGCCGTCGGCAATCAGGCCGGCATCGACGGTGGAGATCATGTCCTGAACCAGTCGTTCCAGGCTTTCAAGGGACCAATTGTTGCCCGCTCCCGGGCCGTAGTCGGCCACGTCACTCAGCTTGTAGCTGTCGTTCTCGCCGGCCGGCAGCACCGTGCCCTCGATCTGCAGACGCCCGCCGGACATGAATTTGTAATACTCGGTCAAGCCCGTCAGATGGGATTCGAAATAGGCTTTGTTGTGGGGCGGCGGATCGATCTCCAATGGGCCCGGGTCGGCCAAGGGGTCGAGCATGAAATCGCCCCCGGGCACGATGGTCGTCAGGTTCGAATCGCGGTTCGACTCGAATCCCACCCGGACCAGCAGCACCCGCAGAACATCCGGCTCCATGGCCTTGGACATGTCGCGTTGGGGGCCGTCGGAGTTGAGCCGGCTGGCACCGAGGCCTCGCCGCTGCAGCAGCTCCTGGCTGAGCCGTGAAACGTGCTGCCCACCCAACAGGTCATGCACTTCGTGCCAACGCCGGTGATATTCTCCCTGCCGATGCAATTCGGCGTCGAGAATCTCCTGACCGTTGGGCAACGCGCGCACTTCATTCCAGTCCCACTTGCGGACCGGCACATCTTCCCATCCTGGCGCTTCGGCTGCTTGAACGCTGCCGGCCACGATCAACCACAGCACCATCAGCACCAACCCGAAAGTCAGACCGCTGGCCATGGCAGGGACCCGAGCCGCCTGCTGGCGGCTCCGGGTCTTTGCGTTAACTGAAGGCTGCAAAGCCTTTCTCCTTAATCAGGGGGGTCCTCTTAAAGTCGCCTAGAAACGGTACGCCAACGAGAGACGGTTCACCTTGGGCAAGCCCTCGGCCTGCGGCACCGACGCGAAGTCGAAGTTGATCGCCTGGCCAACCCAGCGCGCCATATCTACGCCAAAGCCGAAGGTCGTATCGTTGATGTCGCCATAGTCGGCGCTCTTGTAGCCGAAACGCACGTACAACGAACGCAGGTAATTCCATTCCACGCCCATGCCGTACTCGGCCTGATCGGTCTCCAGGCCAAAGCCGTAGTCGTTGCCCTTCCACTTATACAAGGGAACGAGGTAGTCCGACACAAGCAGCACGCCCATGAACTCGCTGTGGTACACGCTGAAGGCAACACCCAGGGTGGCCTTGCGCGGCATGGGATCAGACTGATCACTGTCAACGTGAACAATGTCCGGGCCCAGATTGGCCACGGCCAAACCGATGTTCGAACGGATGGCCGGCACCTTCCACAGCATACCCAGATCGACACCGAAGCTGTCGCCCGAGCCGCTGCCCTGGGTGTCCTGCAGGTTGTTGTCCGGGGCCAGATGATCGCGGAAATATTTCGCGCCCAAGCCGATGCCCAGGTTGCGGCTCACCTGCACGCCGTAGGTGGCGCTGAAGGCGAACATGTAAGAGCGGAACGTGCCGGTCGATTCGCCGTTCTCGTCCGTGCCCTGCTGCTCACCCATGTCCAGGTAGTTGATGGCAAAGCCCAACGCACCGTGCTGGCCCATGGGCGTGGCGTAACCACCCCAGTACAAGCCGATGTCGTCGGCCAGGCCTTCAGCCAGGCTGGACTGCATCACGTGCACATCGTGCTGCTCGGGGCGCTGGGGCAAGAAGCCCAGGCCACCGGGGTTCCACCAGATGGAG
>JADGEP010000508.1 GCA_016744275.1 Candidatus Krumholzibacteriia bacterium
TATCAATGAGCCACTGGGTGCCCAAGGTGATGTCCGTCACATCAATTTCATTTTCGCGTCCAATCAGCTTCTCCAGAAATGCGTCACCATAGCCAGTCGAGCCGTGATAATTGGGGCTGAGCAGGGCATAGCCATTGGCGGGCATCAAGGCGCGGCCGTAGATCCACAGGCGCAGGCGGTACTTGGTCGACGAGGTGGGCCCGCCATGCAATTCGATGATCGTAGGCAGCGGGCCATCGCCCTTCTGGTAGCTGGCTGGTAATTCGAGAATGCCGTGACAAAGGTCGCCATCGGCACCGGTCCAACTCACGTGTTCGATCTGAGGCAGCTGCCAGGAATCGACCTGCGGGTTGACCCGCGTGCGCTGGGCATATTCGTCAGCCTTGTCGACCACAAAAATGTCATTGGAGGCGGTTGGAGTTTCCACAATGGCCGTCATATTGCGGCCTTTGGCGTCGAAGTCGAAGGCGAGCACCACGACATCTCCATCAGCCAGCACATTCGTCTTGCCCTGGGACCCTCCGAAAACCTTGTCGGTGCCGTACACCTTGATTCGCCCCATGGATTCGCCGCGGTAACACAGCGTGCGGGAATTTCCCCGCCATTGCAGGCCACCGTCCAATGACACCATTTCGGGCCGGTCGACCAAATGCAACCCCCACTCAGCGCTGGACAATTGAGCGGTCCAGATGCGGGTGGCGTAGCCATCGTAGGCGATGGAAAAAGCGAGCGCCTGGCTATCTGCCGACCACGCCAGGTTTTCCAGCCAGCCGTAGGGCGAAGGGTGAGAGGCCCGCCAGGCTGGTCCCGTCACCGGGGTGGCCTGGCCCGTGGTCAGGTCCACGACCTCCACGCGGGACCAGCCCTCCAGGAATATCAATTCGTTGTCAGTGGTGGTGATCAGGCCCAGATGGCGACCATCGGGGGCGAGTGACATATCCCAAATGACCTGAGTGGGGGCGATGACTTCTTCATCGCGCCAGGTCACCAGATCGAGGTGCCTGACTGCGGTCAATTCGCGCACGCCGTGGCCGTATTCCAGGTCACTATATTGTTGTCGCAAATCCTTCCATTCACTGTCGGTCTTTTCGACCGAGACTGTGTAATAGAGTGACTGGCCATCGGGGGCCAGGACAAAGGAGCCGATGCCGTCATCAACTCTGGTGACCGCCTGTAGGCTGCTGCCGTCGCGATTGATGCGCCAAATCTGGGCTGAACCGTCGTGGGGAGCGGCATCGCGCCCGGCCCGATCGCGTCCGCGGAAATAGAGATCCTGCCCATCGGGTGCCCAGACAATGTTGCTGGCGCCGAAGTTGCCGAAGGTCAAGCGAGTTGGCTGTCCACTCTCGCGCCCGACCAGCCAGAGGTCTTGGAGGCGGCCGCCATCGCCTTCAGCCCACCGGTGTTCCGTGTAGGCCACTTCCTGGCCATTGGGTGATGCGACCAGATTGCCGAGACCTGTCAGGCTAAAATAGTCTTCCGGTTCGATGATATGGGTGCGCTCGGAGGCTAAAGTTGCCGTAGAGCTGAGTAGCAGCCCCCACAACATCAGGGTCATCAGGGATTTGGCGGAACGCACGTTGGGCACCTCCGGTTGGTGGAATCGATTCATTGATCCCAAAATAATGGTGCAATCGGGCTACGGAAGCCACCAATTTGCGGAGCGCGCAATCTTCCCTCTTTTTGATTCAAAATGACGGAAAGGTTGGAAAAATTGCGTATATGTAATTTTTCTATGATCGTTGATATTGGATCGGATTAAAGGGATAAATCATATAACTGATAATACGACAATCAGTTGCCGGAGTTGATCTTTGAATCTCTTTTGCATGGTCTGGTGCAATTAGATAGCGTTTTGCGCATTTTTTGGTGTAAAAAATATTTCATTATGCTATAATCCGTGATACAACGTGAGTTCGTTCGGAATGGGGCCTGCATAAATGTTCGGGCAGACTCCTGTCATTCACACTCCACTCACCAGAGGAGCGACAACATGAAGAAGATGGTTCTCGTCATTGCTCTGGCGGCTATCGCCCTTACCAGCGTTTCCGCCTTTGCCCAGATTGACCCCAACTATCAAAACAACATCGGCATCTACTTGGACGAGGGTGCAGAGACCAATTGCACCGTCTTGCCTTTGAATACGCCGACCCCTGCCTACCTCGTACTGTCAAAACTGACGGCTAGCGAAGTTTTGGGCTGGGAAGCCAAGATCACGCTGACCAACATGTTCCTGCTGGGATGGGCTGATCGCGGCCAGGCCGTTGATGTCGGTTCGCGTCCTGATGAGCACGTCGTTGGTTATGCTGCTCCGCTGCCTTCCGTTGGCGGCAACGTGGTTGTGGCCGACCTGGAGATCATGGTCACCAACAACGACCCTGCTTATGCCTATGCTGGCGAAATCTACTTCAGCCTGCTCGAGAACGGTCTGCCCGCGTATATCGATGGCGCCAGCGCTGGTTACAGC
>JADGEP010000509.1:0-1881 GCA_016744275.1 Candidatus Krumholzibacteriia bacterium
ACGTAGACCTCGGTTGCGCTCATTGCGCTTGTTCATCACCATCCGTTGCCGCTCCACCACTTCCAGGCCGCCATCGAGAGAGACCATGGCTGTTGGCGAATCCTGGCGTTCCCAACCCGGTTGCCCTCGCAGCAACTTGCCGAAGCGCGCTTCAGAGAGGGGGTTCAACGCAATGGCGGCGCTTGCCAACCCGCTCGGTCGCCGGCCCAGGAAGGCGGCCACAATCCGCGAAAACATCTGATCCTGCATGGGGTCCGGCAATGCCGAATGCAACACGGGGCCGCCGCTGGTTCCTTCGACGCTGCTCTCTAAGCGTTGTAGGGGCAAGATGCCCAACAGGCGCCGCTGACTGGGCGCGAGTACAGCGCCCTGGCCGCCGATCAATCGCCCGTCCTGACGCACCGTCAACCACAATTGGCGGGCGCCGGTACGATTGCCGCAGATGCTGTCGTGCCAATGAGAAGTGTGGGAATAGTCGGCCGTGGGAACGGTCTGCAGAAATTCGTGCCAATCGGCGGGCGCGGCCTCAGCCACGCCCACCTCAAAATCAAAATCCGATTGTTGCCGGCCTGTTGTCATCGCACCACGGCAAGAGTCATGGTCCGCGATACGCCGCCAGATGTCACACGCACCACATACATTCCGGTCGTCACCGCTTCGCCCACCCGGTTGGTGCCTGGCCAGAAGCCGGTCTCCGGGGTGACTTCACGATCAACGTATACCAACTGGCCTTCGAGATTGTAGATTTCCACGATAGCGGTGCCATCGGTGGGCAAGCCTCCGATCGCCAACCCAGCCCCACTTTCACCGGTGAACGGGTTCGGATAAACGTAGGCTGTCGCCAAGGTCGGAACCGTGGTTCCGCCGCCGCTGCCAACGGTGATGAGGCTGGCGCCCTGATCAGCACTGACAAGGATCTGGCGGCCATCAACACTGGCGGCCAACTTCCGGTACGCATTGCCCGGCAAAGGAGAGATCACATTGGACGAATACAAACTGGCGTAGTTGGGATTGCCCAGATAATTGGCCAAATCGATATAGGTATCGATCTCGTATTCCGTCCCCGTTCCCCGCACGCGGTTGACTCCGCTGGCGGTCGCCACCCAGATGTCCCCGTTGGCATCCCGGACAAGGTCGCTGACGTTGCCATTGACCAGACCCCGAATCAAAGGGCTGGTTTTTTCGCCAATGCTTGTCAACAGGGTTGCCTCGCGGGCAGACTCGTCGTAGCTGAATTGCACCAGGCCATTGCCACCCGCCCAGATCGAACCATCTGTGCCCACTTCCAAGCCAAACGCCACCGTGAGATCCAGGGCGCTGCCGTCAATATTGACCAGCGGTTCGTCCCAACGGTCATCGCTCTGGTCCAGCCAGGTCAGCGGATCATCCGGACCGGCCAAGGGACCATTGATATCCCAGCGCACCAGGCCCACCGCTTCGACGGCGAACCAGATCACATCGGCGCGTTGCACCACCGCGGCCCAAACGCTTGGGCCTTCGCCCAGGCCGTTGACCAAGGGCAGGCTGATCCAACTGCTCGGTGCAGCGGGATTGTCCGGGTCCACCAGGACTTCCACCTTCTCATCGTCCACCCAATCGTGAAGCGTCACCACCGGGCCGTCAGGATGGACCACTAGGTTGACGATGCTCTTGCCTTGCAAACTGCTGTTGGTCGGATTGATCAGTTCGGCTGCCCCGGTTGCAGGATCAATCTTTGCCAATCCAGTACCACCGTACAAGGCGGACCAGATCGTGCCATCGGGCCCACCGGCCATGGCCAGGCAGAGCCCATTGCTGACACCCTCGACAAAGGGCGTGTGCTGCCAGGTGTTTCCATGCCGGGCACTGATGACCGACATCCAGGCCTGGGCTCCGATATAG
>JADGEP010000509.1:1891-2448 GCA_016744275.1 Candidatus Krumholzibacteriia bacterium
CTGAGCCGGGCCACGTAGGCGTTGCGTACGGCGTACTCGGTGCTTGAGTTGTTTCCCGCCTGCCCGCCAAGCCAGAAATCGGTGCCGGCGAAGATGGCCCCAGCCACACCGACCGGTCGGGAGAGTGTTTGCCACGAGGCACCGTTGTAGACCCTGACCTGATTGCCACGGGTGTAGATCAAATCGTTGGCACAACTGATTTCTTTGACGGCAGTGGCGTCGGCGCCAACCAAGGCCCATGAGGAACTGGTGCCATCCCAGCGATGCACTCCAGCTTCGGTACCGGCCAACAGGTTGCCCGCCGTATCCAAAGTCAGGTCATTGACAACCAGGCTGCCCAACCCCGCGTTTTGATCGGTAAAAAGATTGTTGGCAAAACGCGAAATGCCCATGGGCGTGCCAACAAACAATTCGCCTTCAAAAACCTGAACCGCATTGACCGTATTGTTGATCAGGCCATCAGCCGTGGTGAAGACCGAACTCGACAAGGCGTCGACAATCAGGCCAACCCCGCCCCCATCCATGCCGTAATAAACCCGCTCGCTTTGGCCCACGAC
>JADGEP010000050.1:0-3834 GCA_016744275.1 Candidatus Krumholzibacteriia bacterium
CGCCCGAACAGGCCAACTCCTGGACCCGTGAAGACTGGATCGCGATCCTGCTTTCACCCCTGGTGATGGGCCTGTTGATGATCGGCATGACCAAGGTGCTGCTGTTGCAACCGGGCGGCTTTGCGATGCTGGTTGGTGCCATCGTGGCGACGGGAGTCATTTTCTGGGTCATCGACCCCAAGCTCAAAGCGGTCTCGGCCGAGTACGAGGCGCAGCAGGAAATTTACGTCAAAGAATTGGAACAGCGGCTGCGCTGGCAGGAAGAAGGAGGTGCTTAAGATGGATAAGGGGCTGGTGACACTGATCGGCATGAGCATCGCCTACGTGGCTTCTTTCGCTGGGCTGGGCCTGGCCTGGTGGAGCTATCGCAAGCGGCAACGGAAGGATGACACCTGATGAATGGTTCTTTACCTGTGGAGTCGCCCATCGGGGGCTTCTTTTGGACCTGGATCGTGCCGGTTTTGCTGTTCGGCATCGCGCTGACGGCAACCTGGTTGCTGTACCGAATGTTTTCGAAGCAGAAGCAGGACTGAAAAGACTGGTGCCCCGGCGGCAACCTCACTTCTCGTTTACCGTATGGGATGACTTCAGCCCGGACTCAGTCACCTATTCAAGGGAAGCACCGGCATGGCCCCACGCAGCCGACAGATCCTGACCCAAATGACCATTATCCTGGTAGCCAGCGTGGCCATCACCGTTCTCGTTCTGCTCTGGAAGCACGCGGACGTTCTGGCCTTCCTGCTCGGAGATTGGCGACCACTGGTCCTCAACGGGGTCGTCCTGATCCTGTTCGCCCTCGGCCTCGGCCATTTGTACCGCGCCCTGCGCCACTACGCGCGGCAAGAGGCCCAGATCGAGACTTTCCTGGCCCGCCGGGCCGAAGGGGTGACGTCCGCCTCGGTGCTGGCCGAATTCACCGAGCCATCACTCTTGCGCGATCGCCACACAACCATCAAAGAGCTGTTCGACAGCGGCGGCGTGGTCGACCACGGCGCGATCTCGGCTATCATGCTGGCCGGCGAGTCGCAGCAGTTGTCCATCCCCCGTTTTGTCAACAACGTGCTCATCCTGACCGGAGTCTTTGGCACCGTCAGTTCGCTGATCTTCGCCTTGATCGGCGCCACCGATGTGCTGCAAACCGCGGTGCCCGGATCGGGCATGGGCCTGTTGCTCTTGGGCATGAACACCGCCCTGACAACCACCGCAACAGCCATCGTCTGCTATTTCTTCTTCACCTACTTCTATCATCGGTTCACCGATCTGCAGACCTGGGTCATCAGTCGGCTCGAACGCGCGGCGTTGCTGTACATGGTGCCCGATTTCACTTTCGAGGCCGAGGCGGTCAACCACCAGGCCAAGCTGCTGATCGAGGATGTGCGCGAACTGGTCACCGGGATGCGAGACGGAATGGCCGGAATGGCCGACACCGTCGCCCGCCTGGACGAAACCACGCGCGCGCGCCACGAACAAGGCGAGCGCCTGGTCGACAGTCAGAACCTGCAGACCGCAAAACAGGACGAGTCGCTGACGCAACTGGCTGAATTGCGCCGGGTTCTGGTCGAGGGCTTCCGGCTCGAAGGCTAATAAGGAGGCGACGTGCACCAATTCCGCAGTTTTCCCGACCTCAGGCAGAACCGCGCCGTCCCCGGCGGCGAAGCTTCGTTCTGGCCATCGTTCACCGACATCATGACCGTGATCCTGATGGTATTCATGCTCACAATGGTCGTGGTGATCATCAAGAACGCCGACCTCATCGACCAGATCCGTCTCAGCCGCCATCTGCAGGCCGAAGCCGAATTGCAGCTGTCCGCCAACACCCAGGTCCTCGCCGACCTGCGCGTGCGCAATACCGATCTCGAAGAAGCCATCCGCTCGACCCGGATGGAAATCATCCTGCTGACCGACGAAACCAGGCGCATCCGCGAAGGGTTGGACATCAAGACCGCAGCCATTGCCAGGCTTGACGGAGCGAACGAGGACCTATCGGAAAATCTGCGTCTGCTCCGGTTGCAACTGGCGGAGAAACAGACCGAGCTGTCCGACACCCAAGCCATGATCGGCGGCATCCGCGCCGAGGCCGAGCGCACGAACCGCGACCTCAGTCGCCAAATCGCCGACTTGCTGAGCCAGCTTGAGGCCGAACAGACAACCCTCCTGACCCTCAGCGACGAGAAAAACGATCTGGAAATGGCCCTGGCCCGACAGCGGCAGGACTTCTCATCCCTGGAAAACAAATACCTCGAATTGGTGCGGCCAGCGCGCAGCTCCGAGGGCAAGGCCGTCGTCGCGGTGCAGTTTCGCCGGGTGCAGGGCGAGCGCATGTACCAGACGAAAGGCGTCGGAATCGATCAGTGGGAAACGGTGTCCCGTGACGAACTGTACCGACAGTTGGGCCAAATGAAAACCCGCTGGGGCGCCGAACTCTACGTCAAGGTCGTCATCCCCGATGGCAGTGGGCTCTCTTACAACGAGGCATGGGACTTCACAAAAGAAGTCCTCACCGAATTTGACTATTACTACATCGATGGATGGTAGGCACCAGATCGGCATCAACCGGGAGGCCAGGACCGCTTAAAAAATCGAAATCCCGGTCCGGGTAGTCAACCACTCCAGCGCCAGGGTGCCTGCCAATGAATTGCCGCTTTTGTCCAATCCTGGCGACCACACGCACACGCTGAATTCACCCGGCATGACCGCCAGAATGCCGCCCCCCACGCCGCTTTTTCCTGGCAAACCGACACGGTAAGCGAAGTCTCCCACGCTGTCGTAGGTACCACAGGTCAACAATAGGGAATTGATATACTTGGCCCGATTAGGGCTGATAAAAGGGTCCGTGGCGTCCAGCGGCGCACCCTGATTGGCCAGAAAATATCCGGCCCGCGCCAGATCCACTGCGCTGATCTCAATGGCGCAGTGCTGGTAGTAGGCGGCCAGCACCGCGTCCACCGCATTGTCCAGGCGGTCAAAACTCTTCAGGAAATTGGCCAGGCTGGCGTTGCGAAAACCGAAATTTTCTTCGGAGGTCGCCACGGCCTGATTGATGCCCAGGCTCTTGTTGCCGCTGAGACTGCGCACCGTTTCGAGAATCGTCGCCTCGGCCTGGGGCAACAGGCCCAGCACCGCATCGGTCACCACCAGTGCCCCCGCGTTGATGAATGGATTGCGCGGCTTCCCGTTCTCGTACTCCAGATGCACCAAGGAATTGAAGGCCGAGCCCGACGGTTCGCGGCCCACCCGTTCCCACAACCGGCGGCCCAATCCCTTGAGGGCCAGGGTCAACGTGAAGACTTTCGAAATGCTCTGCATGGAAAAGGGCTGCTCGGCGGCCCCACACCGATAGACTTTGCCTTCGATATCCACCAGCGCCATGCCGAATTGCGCCACCGGTACCGCGGCCAATTCCGGAATGTAATCGGCCACCTTTCCCGCTGTCAGATGAGGCTGAATATCGACACAGATCTGGTCGAGAATGGACTGGTAATGACTCACATCAACTCCACGGAAAAGGCGATCTCGGGGCGGGCGCCATTCTAGGCGGAAATGCCGCGACACCCAACAAAATTTACAGAGCGGGTGATCCCCATTTCCACTCGTGGTAGGATTCATCGGCATTCCTCCGGATGAGCCGGCAATGGAATGAGCGATTATTACGTAGTTGAAAGGTCATTCCGTGAAATACCCGCGCTCCGCGCTTGTCGTTTGCCTGATGTTTTTGGCTGCGGCCGCCCCCGGTGGCGAAATTGACCTGGCCGACCACATCAACCCCTTCATTGGCACCGGCGGCCACGGCCACACCTTCCCCGGCCCCACGCTGCCCTTTGGCATGGTCCAATT
>JADGEP010000050.1:3844-14176 GCA_016744275.1 Candidatus Krumholzibacteriia bacterium
GTCCAATTGTCGCCCGATACCCGCCTGACGGGCTGGGACGGATGCTCCGGCTATCACGATAGCGACAATGTCGTCTACGGATTTTCACACACCCACCTGAGCGGCACCGGCGTCAGCGACTACGGCGACATCCTCTTGATGCCCCTGACAGGCAAGCCCCTGTTGGCCAACGGGTATCCGGATGATCCCGACAGCGGCTACGCCTCGCGCTTTGCCAAGTCCGAAGAAAAAGCCAGCGCTGGATATTACCGCACGCTTTTGGACGACTACGGCATCGAAGTCGAACTGACCGCCACGGCCCGCACGGGCTTGCACCGGTACGTTTTTCCCGCCGGCAAACCCGGCCACGTCATCATCGATCTGGAACATCGGGATACGTTGATCGGGGCCAACCTGCGCCTGGTCGACGAACGCACCATCGAAGGCTACCGCCGGTCGTCGGCCTGGGCCCGTGACCAATTGGTCCACTTTCGGGCGGTTTTTTCACAACCATTTACCGCCACCCAGCTCGTCAATGGCGAATCTGGCGACCCGTCCAAAGCCGTGCTCTCTTTTGGCGACCAAGGCGGCGAACTGCTGGCGCAGGTGGCCATCTCGGCGGTGGATCAGGACGGTGCCCAAGGCAACCTGAAGGCCGAGTGGGCGGCATTCGATTTTGCAGCCACCCACCAGAGGGCCCGCCAGGCCTGGGGCGAGGCGCTTTCCCCCTTCGCCCTGGACGCAAGCGGTGACGATCTGACTATCATGGCCACTGCCATCTACCACAGCTTCATTGCCCCCAACCTATTCAGCGATGCGGACGGGCGTTACCGCGGTATGGATCTGGAAACTCATACCGCCACGGACCGTGACCAGTATACCGTCTTCTCCCTCTGGGACACCTACCGCGCCACCCACCCCCTGTTCACCCTCGTGCAGCGCGAACGCACCACCGACTTCGTGACCACCGCCCTGACCCACTACCGCGACAGCGGCCGCTTGCCGGTGTGGGAGTTGGCCGGCAACGAGACCGACTGCATGATCGGCTACCACTCCGTTTCATTCATCGCCGACGCCTGGCTCAAAGGCATCCGCGGCTTCGACGGCAACCTGGCCCTGGAGGCCATGCTGGCCAGCGCTCGGCGGGACATCTTTGGCCTGGAGGCCTACCAACGCGACGGTTTTATCGCCGTCGAGGCAGAGCCCGAATCCGTCAGCAAGACCCTCGAATACGCCTACGATGACGCCTGCATCGCGCGATTTGCAGCCGATCTGGGAGAGGATAAAACCGCACGAGAATTCAGTCGCCGTGCCCAGGCCTGGCGTCATTTGTACGATCCCATCAGCCGCTGTTTTCGGCCTCGCGCCAACGGGCAATGGCTCACGCCCTATGATCCGCGCCAAGTCGATTTCCACCACACCGAGGCCAACGGTTGGCAGTACCGGTTCGCGGCTCCCCACCACATGCCCGAACACCTGGCCCTGCTGGGCGGCGACGCGCCATTCACCGCTGTCCTGGATTCCCTTTTTGAAACCGACAGCGCCACCACGGGCCGCGAGCAGGCCGACATCACCGGCCGCATGGGCCAATACGCCCACGGCAATGAACCCAGCCACCACATGGCCTGGTTGTACCATTTTGCGGGCCAACCTCAACGCTCGGCGGACCGGGTCTCTCGCATCCTGGAAGAGTTCTACACCGCCGCGCCGGACGGCCTGATCGGCAACGAAGACTGCGGCCAAATGAGCAGCTGGTACGTGCTGGCCGCCTATGGCCTGTACGATGTTGCACCGACTTCGCAGCAGTGGCTGATCGTGCCCCCGCGACATGCCCTCATGAGCCTGCGCTTCGAGAACGGCAAGACTTTTAGCACTCGCAAAGTCGGCAAAGGAGAAGTCAACAAAGTCACTTTTAAAGGACAAACCCTGACCCGCAGTTGGTTGTCGCCCGACGAAATCATGGGCGGCGGCGAATTGGTGTTTGAGCTGGGTCAATCAGGCACCTGGGGGCAGCACCAGGACAACCGCCCCGGCACCGAGCCCATCGCACCGGCGATTCTGCCCGCGCCCTGGGCCACCGCCGCCAAGGACCGGTTCCGCGGCGAACTGCAAGTGCAATTGAACTCTGCCGACCCCGAGGCTGAGATCTGGTACACCAAAGGAAGGGGCCAGCAACCCCGCCGCTACAGCGAGCCCCTGACTCTGAGGCGCTCGACGGATCTGACCTTCAGCGCCTCCGCAGGTGGGCAACAGTCACCTCTGATCACGGCCCACTTCACCGCCATCGCTGGTGGAAGGCACGTTTCGACGGCTACTGAGCCCAACACCCAGTACACGGCCGGCGGACCCGACGCCCTGATCGACGGACGCCGAGGACCCGACAATTGGCGCACCGGCGGTTGGCAGGGGTTCGAAGGAGAGGATTTTGTGGCCACCCTGGAATTGGGCGAACCCACACCGATAAAACGGGCGGGCGCCAGCCTGCTGCAGGACATGCGTTCCTGGATTTTCATGCCCCGTGAATTGGTGGTCGAGGTTTCGGTCGATGGCAAATCCTTCACCGAAGCAGGCCGCGCCAGTCACGATGTGCCCGACGATGAAGAGGGTGTTTTTCGCCGCGATTTGATGGTGGAATTGGACGGCACTCCCATCCGGGCCGTGCGTTACCGAGCGGTGAACTACGGCCCGGTGCCCCAATGGCATCCGGGAGCCGGTGGCGCCGCCTTCATCTTTGTCGACGAGGTGATCGCCGAGTAGCTATCAGGCAAGGATCACTTCACCAGGGCCATGCGCCGGGTCTGGGAAACACCGCCAGCATCCAGGCGGTAGAAGTAGACGCCCGCCGCAGCAACCCGTCCGGTCTCATCGCGGCCGTCCCAAAGCACATCGTGAAATCCGCCCGCGCGCGACTCTGCGGCGACCAATTGTTTGACCGTTTTTCCCGCCACATCGTAGATTGTCAGCGATACGGTCGCAGGTGCCTGCAACTCGTAGCTCAATGTCGTCGAGGGATTGAATGGGTTGGGATAACACGGATGCAACAAGTGTCCTTCGCTGCGAGTCTCAGGCACGTCTGTAGCGAAGTCCCATTGGAAGTCGAAGTAGTTCACATTGAACCCGACAGACTCTGGCACGAACTTCAGGACTTGCACTCCGGCGTTTAAAACAGCGGTGGTCGAAACGGTCGTCCACGTTTGCCAGCCACCAGTCGCCGGAATGTTGACCGAACCGGTGACATCCACCCCGTTGATTTCCAGATGAAAAGCCCCGTTGCCCAGCAAAGACGAAACCCGGGTATTGATGGTGTACTGGCCGGCATTCGCCACCTGAACCGTGTATTCCATCCATTCGCCGGGATTGGTCCAGCCCGTATTATAGCCATCGCCGATGTCGGTGCAGATCTCAATGTCGACGTCTTCATCAGTGCGGTATTGGGAACCGCTGTTGCCCAGGTCCGCATCGCGGTAGGCCACGTCGGGGCCGCCAAGGTCGAAGTCTTCGGCTTCGATCCGCATGGGCAAAATGTAGGGTGAACCCTGATACGCCGTCTGGCCGCATCCCGAACCCACGGTGATATCAATGCTGTCGGTGCCCACACCGCCGAGGTTGTCGATGACTCGTGCGATCAGGGTGTAACAACCGTCGGTCACTGCCGGCCAATTCAGGCCGTAGGGAGATGTCGTATCGGTTCCAAGCAGGGTGCTGCCATTGTAGAACTCGACCCGGTCAATGGTGCCATCGGCGTCAAAAGTCGTGGTATCGACGGTGATGTCACCGGTGGGCAAAGTGACGTCTGCCGTTGGGGAAGTGATCGAGACCAAGGGCGCGCTGTTGGGGATGTCTTCGTAGACGCGAACATAGTCGATGAGGAATTGTTGGGGCAACGAAGCGGTGATGCATCCGGGGCTGGTGCAGCCAGTGTAGTTGCCACCGATAGCCGTGTTCAGGATGATGAAGAATTCCTGATCAAAAGGCGCCTGGGAATTGCCGGGCGCAGCGTTCGTATACCATTGGGCGCTGGTCTTGGTGGAATAGAGCACATCATCCACATACCAACGCATCTCGTCGGCTTCCCATTCCACGGCATAGATATGAAAGTCGTCGGCAAAATTGGCGCCGCCCAGCGAATACGAGGCGCCAGTCGAGGCGTTGTTGGGCCAGTTGTCTCCGAAATGAAGAGTGCCGCCCACACTGGTGGTGGTGTTGGCCGCCTCCATGATGTCGATCTCGCCGCTGGCCGCCCAACTGCCATAGACATCGTCTTCGGGCATCATCCAAAACGCCGGCCATATGCCGCCACCGGTGGGTATCTTGGCGCGCATCTCAACGCGGCCGTAGAGGAAGGTCTGCTTGCCCCGGCTCGTGATTTTTCCCGAAGTGAAACTGGCACCGCCGTAAGATTCATCGCGGGTCGTCAGGATCAGATTACCGCCTGAGATGGTGACGTTTTCGGCGCGGTAATATTCCAGTTCATTGTTGCCCCAGCCGCACAGCGACGGGCAACCAGTGCCGATGTCCGGCGTCCAGTTGGCCGCATTCAACGTCGTGCCATCAAATTCATCGGACCATACCAGCGAGTAGGTGGCCTGAGCCGGATTTGCTAGCAGCCCCATGCTGATGACGGCGATGGTGGCAAAGGCCCAAATTGAGACCATTTTCCGGATAATCACGCGCTAATCCTCCAAAACAGGCGACACAGGCAGGCGGGGGTGGTACTGCGAATGCTCGCCAACACCGCCCACGCCTCTTCATGTATGGAGATCAGTATAAACTATGTTCGGTTACCGAATCAAGTCAAAATCAGGGCTTTTTCGCCGCTGCAACCATTTCCGCTTCTCCAGCAACAGGGATGCCGGCCATCACTTCGGTGATCTTCTCAGCCGGCAATGAGTCGAATTGCGCCAACAGATCCACCACCGTCTCCTGCAGCGGGCGGAAGGTCAAACCAGCCTGCACCGAGTTCGAGATGTCGAAGGTGTGAAAGCCTTTGTAATCGCCCTCGTAAGGCGTCCAGATCGGAAAATAGGCATCCGGATGGGCTTCGTCGTAGGCGGTGCCCAACCAGGTGAATTTGGCGTCACTGCCAAGCGCGGCCCGAGTCGTTTCGACAACTTCGGCCATGGTCATGCCGCCTTCGGGGCCGCAACCGTTGAACACGCCGGTGATGTTCTGTTCAGCCATGTGGATGATCCATCGGGTCAGGTCTCGGGCATCAATCACCTGGATTGGATCATCCGGGCCACCGGGCACGGCGACCTCGCCACCTTCGCGAATGCGCAGCGGCCAATAGGTGAAGCGGTGGGTGTGGTCTCCCGGGCCCACGATATACCCCGGGCGCACGATGGTGACCCGGCCGGGCATCGCCGCCAACGCCGCCTGCTCGCAAAGGGCCTTCAGAGGACCGTAGTTTTCCCACCCCGCGCCCATTTCCTCGACCGTCGGGTCTTCCATGGTCGCCAAAGCGGCGGTTTCATCCTGGCCTTCTACCGCGGTGCTGGCGTAGGCCGAGACCGACGAAATGTAGATGTAATGGCCAACGTTCGGCGCCAGCAACTCAGCCGAGGCCTTCACGTGACGCGGATAATAGCCACTATTGTCGATCACGACATCAAACTTGCGGCCCTCCAGGGCCGATAATCCAGTGTCCTTATCCGGGTCGCGGTCGCCCTTCAGTTTTTCCAAATCAGGAAAGAGGCCCTTGCCCGACTTGCCCCGATTAAAAAGCGTGACCTCATGGCCATGGGCCAGGGCGGCCTCCACTTCCCAAGGCCCGATGAAACCCGTGCCGCCCAGAATCAGGATCTTGAGCGGGGCCACTTCGGCCGCTTTTTCTGGCGCAGCCACCGCGGCGTTGGCCACCAGCAGCATCGCGAAAATCGCTGCTAAAATGCAGATAATCGGGTTCTTTTTCACGAGTTCAAGCCTCCTGTGATGACGCCAGCGACATGCCAACCCTGCCAGTTACGCATCTGCATCGGTCCTTGTCCAGAACCTCCTGCCGGACAGGCTTGGTCCTCATTTCCCCATTCCTAACTCGCAACACGACAACCACATACTAAAAATTGCGGTATGAACCTTTTTCTGTCCCAAAATCATGCTATAATGCCGCTCAGGACAACTCAGAAAACACAAAAGGAAACCCACCCGCCGTGACCAACCCGATTGCATCTCGCACCCGATCGGTAGCACGCCCCACCCTTGGGGTCTTGCTGTTGTTGCTCTCCGTCCTGATCCTGCCGGTTTCCAGCCTGGCGCAGTCCAGCGAAACATCTGGCGATTCACCAGCACCACCGAGCCAATGGCCCCAGGTTGTGCTCCTGGAGAGCAAAAGCGAAGCTCTCGGTAATTCTGAGAATCCCGGCACTCCGCGCGCCGGAACGTCCGGCATGCCGGTGCTGGATACCCGCCAGCTTGAGTACGATGTGCTGCACTACGCCCTGAATCTCCAGGTTGATCCTTCGTTTGGCTGGCTCGCCGGCACCTGCACCGTCATCTTTTTGGTCCAGGACGAACCTCTCGAAGAACTGGTGCTCGACTTCCGCGACAACATGAACATTTCACACGTGAATGTCGTTTACCCATACCGCGACAACCTGAGTTATAATCGGGGCAAAGATCAGCTTGTCATCGAATTTCCGAAAGCCATCGCATCGGGCGATCTGGGCTATGTGGAAATCCAATTCTGGGGCCAACCCGAACCCGAAGGCCTATTCGGATACCGGGTCGATGTATCCGATGGAGGCCACCCCATTGTCGCGACGGTCAGCGAGCCCTGGAGCGCGCGTTCCTGGTGGCCCTGCAAAGACGACCCCACCGACAAAGCCACCGTGAATGTGAACCTCAAAGTGCCCACCGGATTCACCGGAGTATCCAATGGCAATTTGGTCGCTCAGGCAAACAACAACTGGACCTGGTCCGAACCGCTGCCCATTCCCACCTACTTGGTGAGCATCGCCGTTTCGCAATACGTGGAGATTGAATCCCACTACGAAGGCCCCGCCGGATCCATCGACCTGAAACACCATGTTTTTGCCGAAGATGAAGAGAAGGCTCGCGAAGATCTTTCCATCCTGCCGGAGATGCTGGATTTCTGTGGCGAATTGTTCGGCCCTTACCCCTTCGTTGGTCAACCCTTCGGTGTGGCCGAGTGTGCCTGGGACGAGGCCATGGAGCACCCCACGGCTGTCACCTACGGTGATGTGCTGATCACCGGCACTCACCAGTTTGACACCGTCCTGATGCACGAACTGGCCCACATGTGGTTCGGGGACATGATTTCACCCGAAGACTGGACCCAGATCTGGCTGAACGAAGGATTCGCCACGTACGCCGAAGCCCTGTGGGCTGAGCATGTCTACGGACCCGCTGGCCTGAAAAGTTTCATGGCCTCACACAACTGGGGCCACGGCTACGGCATCGATACCCTGGTGCGTAATCCGGACAGCGATTACGCGCCGTATTATTTCCGCACCATTGCCTACCACAAGGGCTCATACGTGTTGCACATGTTGCGCCGATGGTTGGGGGATGAGGATTTTTTCGCCGCGCTGAGCACCTATTTGAACAATCCCAAATTGCGTTTCAATACCGCCAACTCGATGGACTTTCAAAAAGCCTGCGAAGAGGTCAGTGGGCAAAGCCTGGACTGGTTCTTTGACCAGTGGCTCTACCGGACGACCTATCCGGTTTTGCGCCTGGATTGGCAAAACGATCTGAGCGATGGCGCCAACAAGGTGCGCGTGACCTTGAGCCAGGAGCAGGATCCTGAACCGGATGGCAGCCGCCGCCCCTACATCGTTCCGGTGGACCTGCGTCTGGTGGGCGCGGGCATCGATACCACCGTGACGGTGCTCAGCGACCGGTTGGTACAGGACTTCATCGTTCCCTTGAGCGGCGCCATCAACCGGGTGATCGTGGATCCGGACCGTTGGTTATTGCACGACATGGTTGCCGACACGGCCGCCAAGAACAACAACGTGGCCAAGGCTCCCGTGACTCTGCTGCCCGCCTATCCCAATCCTTTCAATCCGCGCACCATGTTCAACTGGAAAGCTGAAACCACGACCCGAGACCTGGTCGAGGTTTTTGACATTCAGGGACGCCGGGTTTTGCAGGAGGATTTGGGCGAGCAAGAGGCTGGCCCGCGCCAATACCTGTGGCTGGGAGCCGATGAATCCGGCCGGCAGTTCCCTTCGGGCACCTACCTCTATCGCATCACCTGCCGGGGCCGCATTGATGGACAGGAATTCAGCCGGCAACTGAACGGCAAGGTCGTACTGGCCCGCTGAGGCGGGCCCTTTCCCCTATCAGAATTTCCAGGCCAGGCCCAGCGCGGGCCCCGATGTGGTTGCTGAAACGACCGGTCGTGGCCCACCATATCCCTCATGCAGGTTCAGGACCGCCTGGGCCACCGCCGTGCCAAACGCCGCCGAGAAAAACACATCGCTGGACCAATGGGCATCGCTGGCCACCCGCTGCACGCCCACTGAAGCGGCAATGGTGTATGCCCCCACCGTGAACCAGGAACGATTGGCGTGGTGGGAGAGAATCGTCGCCAATTGAAAAATATTGATGGAGTGACCGCTCGGAAAACTGGTGCCGGTTTCGTTGCCCCAGGACTCGGATCCCAGCCCTTCGTGGGGACGGGCGCGGGCGGCCACCGACTGGATGGCGACCTTGCCCAGGCCAGCAATAAAATGAGCCTCGAGGATTTCACCAAAAATGCGGGTGGCCTTGTCCGAGCCCACGCCGTAACTGACGGCCAAACCGGCGAAGTAGTACTTGTTCATGACCCCCATGTGGCCCGCCGGTTCGAAGAATTCGCCCATTTCGTGAAACCATTTGAAAACCGGTTTGTCGCGCGAATCGTGTACCGAATCGGAGAGCGGGCCATCGTTGTTGTAGAGCACCAGCGAGGTGGCGAGTAAGCCGCCCCAGACCAACGCCTGACGGTTGGTGAGGCGAAACGGCGAGGTGGCGATGTAACCGGCGTCGTACAGAAAGACCTTGCCGGCGTAGGCGCCGTCACGGAAGAGACCGCGTTGGGGCGGAGGGCCCGGATCATCAAAGGCGAGGGCGGCCGGTGCCAGGCATATCAGGAAGACGAAAACAAACAGGGTTTTCATGGTTAGCGCTTTCACAAATTGGATCCAGGTTGAATCTATCAATTGCTCGGTTTCAGGTTTTTCCACGGCTTAAAAACGGAAAAAAACACGGCGATGCCCAGCAGAACCGTATTGATCAAACTCGCCCACAGGCCCACCCGGGTGCCGCTGATGTAGGCCGGATCCGACAAAGCCGCAATCCGCTTCACCTCTGAGAGCTCCAACATGTGCTCGACTGTTCGCCCGAGGTAGATTGTGCCGACGACTATGATGCTCACTGTCGCGACCCATTTGTACACGATCCAGCCATGTTTCACAAACCCCCAACGGGTGAAGAGCGAGTAGATCAGCCCCGTCATCAACGTCAGCACCGCCGCCGGCGTCAGGATTTTCATGTCAATGAAGTGGTAGAGGAAATTGTAAATGTACAATTCGTCGCCGTCCTGAATCCGTCCGGCCGTCAGGCAATTCCACCCAATACAATGACGCCGGACAACCACAGTCCAGCAAACAGGATGTGCACGGACTTGAGCCATCGTTGTTGGGATGCGGACAGGGTTTTCACCATTCGGCGCCTATTTCATTTTTTTCGGGTAACTCGGCTTCCCCACAGCGCCGGCCCAAAGCGTTCAACAATTGGGCGGCATCAACAATTTTCTGAGGCCCGATGGCTTCACTGATCTCATTGATCCAATCAGTCTGACGTTCTGTCGCGTGCTCAAAACATCTCGCCCGGCGGCCGTCAACTGCAGCAACTGGGTTCTTTTGTCAGCCGGAAACTTCTGAAAAGCCACCCACTTTCTGGCGACAAGGTCATTGGCGATCCGCTGCACTGCCTGGCGTGACAGGCCCATCCGGCGCTGCACTTGAGGCACGGTCATGGTCTCGCCGTGCAACGCCAGAGCGCCGATGACCTGCCAACGGGCACTGGTCAGGCCCAGGTCTTTGACGAGGCGACCTCCCGACTTGATCAGGATGCCATTGAGTCGAAAGACTTCAAGAATCAGCTCGGTAGCGGCAGACCCCGCCTTGGTGCGTTGAGATTTTTTCATGGAAACAACACGCCAGTTCGACAATATATTGTCAAATCTCAAATGATCTCTCGGTGCCAACAAGATCACCGCCTCAACGGCGACAACTATTGTGCTATATTGGGTTTTGACCCGGTTTTGACCGGCACGCCGATCTCTTTTTCGGAAAGGTTTCCCTTGTCCAGGACAGCTTATCTCATCGACGGCATGGCCTATGT
>JADGEP010000510.1 GCA_016744275.1 Candidatus Krumholzibacteriia bacterium
GATATGGAGTCGCTGTTCCACGACGAAGGCATTTTTCACACCCGCATCGCGGCGGCCACTTATGGCGGCGGCAATGATATGGGACGGGGCTTGAGTCCGGCTGGCCGGGAATTGTTGCGCGAGAGTATCGCCCGCAATGGCGTGGAGTTGCTGGCTTCCAAGGATATCGAAGACGCCATCGCCTCGCGAATGACCTTCTACGAAGAAGCCGGCCGCGGTCGGGCCTACAAGCTTTATGTCAACGTGGGTGGGGGCGTGGCCAGTGTGGGCAACCGCCACAACAAGACTCTTCTGCCCGGTGGTCTGAGCTTCGATCT
Organism: Candidatus Krumholzibacteriia bacterium; assembly: GCA_016744275.1. Classification (GTDB taxonomy): domain Bacteria; phylum Krumholzibacteriota; class Krumholzibacteriia; order LZORAL124-64-63; family LZORAL124-64-63; genus JAGRNP01. The sequence continues at coordinate 318 of JADGEP010000510.1, forward strand.
GAAGGCTCACAATTGGCCGCGCAAGGGCACCTTGATTCTCTTTGCCGACAAGGGAGTACCGGTGGTTCATCTGTTGCGGATCACAGCCCTGGCGCGGGCGCATGGCCTGCCGGTGGCTCCGGACTACCGGCCTCAGCCCGGCGAGGGCGAAATCTTCGTGCGCGAAATGTACCGTTGGCCGTTGGCCGGCGCTTTCCTGGTGGTCTATTGCCTGCTCTGCATGCTGGTGCTGGCACCGGAAATTCGGCGAGGATTGTTTGATCGCCTGGGACGCCGGCGAACGGCGGCCGTGGGCCTGCTTTTGGCTCTGGGATTGGCATGGGCTCCGGGCGCGCAAGCAGCTGATAAATGGGTCCGGCAGGAACCCGAGAGCGGCGCCGATGCCATTTGCCTGCACAGCCAGGGACAGGATTTTGACTACTTTCTGCTCGATGCCGATTCCGGCCCTCATTATCGGGTGACTGGTCCGCGGCGGGTCAAGGTCATCGTGCGGCAGATTGATGTCGTGGAAGCCGGAAAGTTCAGCGTCGCGATCGATCTGGACGGCGCCGAAGTCGTGCGCAAGTCATTCGCCGCCGAGCCCCATCCGGAAGTGATGGTGTGCGGTGGCGAAGAGATGGCCACTGCGTTGCGCCGGATCTATATCGATGTGCCGCGTGGGACCCATGACCTGAATATTCGCGGCTATGCCGACGCCGGTGGCATTGCCTGCCGCCTTTTCCGCCAAAGCAAACGTCAGACCAGTGGTTCGGTGCCCTTCGCGCCCGAGGGATACGAAGAGTTGGCCACTTTACAATTCGAGAGCGGCAAGCAGAGCACTTATTATCGCTTCCGGGCGGGCGTGCCGCTGCGCTTCAGCGTCAGCGGCCCGACGACCCTGGAACTGTACACGCGCCTGGATTTTGAGCGCGGTATGCTGGGCAGCCAGAAGTACAACATCGAGGTGGTGCGCGATGGCAAAGTGTGGCGCACGTTCCACTACGATGCGACCCGCTTGGCCAATGCCTTTTATCCGCAACACCTGGAAATTTTACCGGGCGCGCGCAAGAAATTGCGTATCAGCGTACCGGCCGGACGCCATGATTTCGAAGTGCGTTGCGTGCGCCCTGGCAACTGTGGGCTCACCGCGCAAATCAGAATTCCCCGCAAAGACCTGCAAGGACGGCCATGAGAATTTTGCGCGGTATCCCGTTTCGGGACCTGCTTCCTTTGATGTTGACCCTGGTTGCCGGACTGGTTGCCGGACTGGTGGCAATGCCCAGTGCAGCATCTGCCCGAATCATTTTGCAACCGCTGGGCCAGGTCGAGCAAGTGCCTATTGGCAAGGACGCCAAAAACTACCTGGCTGTGGGGGCCACTGCGGTGCAAGTGCCGTTGGTGGGCCCCGGTACGGTGACAGGATACGCCCGCCTGGCGCTGTCCGCCGACGCCACCGAAGCGGTGCCGGGATTCATGGCTCTCAACGGCCTGCCGGGTGTGCCGGATTCACTGGCTTTCTCGTTCAAGCCCTCAGCCAGGTCGGTTTGGGGGGATGGGCGCGCGGGGCGGCCCAGCGGTGGCCGTAAATTCAGTTTCGAAGTGCCGGCCGGGCAGCACGTGCTGCAATTGGCCGGGGATGCCGAGAACGGCGAGAACCTGTTGGTGATCCTGTACTACGAGGGCCCGGCCCAGCCCGCAGGGACTGGAAAAAAAGCCGCTCCTAAACCTGCCAAGCCGCGGGTCCGTTGGGTGGCGAATTTCAGCCTGGATGTGATCTACAACGACAACATCCTGAGCAACAGCCCGGACTACAACGACGATTTCGACAGCGGGTTGTATCCCTGGAAGTTTGTCAACGAGACCGCTGACGATATGATCCTGGCGCCCAATTTCGACATCGAGGCCCGCAGCAAACTGGTGGATTGGGGCCAGACGCGGCTGAAATTCAAGACCAAACGGTGGATGTACCTGCGCAATTCCATCAAGACCAATACCGACTTCCACTTTTATCTGCGCCAGTATTTTGGCAAGAATCAAAGCCTGGAAGGGTATTTCCATTTTGCCCCCGAACAGTACATCCGGCAGCTGTCGGACCGGTCGCCGTTGGATGACCGCGAGGCGCCCATCAACTGGACCGAGTTCCGCTTCCAG
>JADGEP010000511.1 GCA_016744275.1 Candidatus Krumholzibacteriia bacterium
GTTCTGAACCACGCCCAACGGCACGTCGATCTGGTCATACGATGGCTGGTGATCTGCGCCAAATTCGGGCGTGGTCCATCCGTTGACCGTTGTCCAGTGATCCTCACCGGCTTCCGCCTGACCGCTGACTCCATTCCAAGTGGCGGTGCGCAACTGGGCGGACACTGCCAGAGCCAGATCATCCCCGGCCGGCACAGTAAAATTGCTGGAGTTGGTTTGTCCGGCCCTCACCCAGTAATGCTCCGGAACATTGGTCGGCGGGTACATTTTGATACTGATTCCAGGGCGACTCAGGGTCAGACCCGACACCCGGTCGGTGACGAACCACAGCCCATTTGCATCCCGGATTCGAGCGAGGACTTCAACCGCGCCCGCGGATTGGTCAGGGACCCAGGCGTTGTCCCAGGCAGCGGCGTAAGGTGCCGATTCAACCGAGCCGATGTGATTGCGAAGAGTCATCGCGCCGTCATTGGGCAATCGATGATAGCTCTGTTGCCAATCGTGAAAGACACCGTTGCCATCAACATCAAAATCGTCGTAGTAGCCCACAAAATCGACCCGGTTGATGCCCGCGGCACTGTTCGCGTCAGCCACCATGACAGAGTTCTCACCGATCGTGGATCCGGCCAGAGGGCTGGTGATGGACCCAGTTGGCGCCAGCTTCTCCGCCGGATCGTAGATGATCCGCAGCAGAAAACCGTACCATCCCCACTGCCCCCAGCCAAAGTCGTAGCAGGTTTGGCCGCCCGAAATCCCTTCCAGCGAATTGACCCCTTCAATCAGGTCCTCAAGGGGAACTTCGACCTCGATGGAATACAGATGGGTGTAACACTCCGGGCTCGTCGGCGTGTTTGAAATCGACGGGAGGTCGATCCAGCCGTTGTCGTTCAAGCGGAATTGTTTGTCAACGGTGCCAACGTGGCCACCCCAGACGTCGACAACGGCCACGGCTTTGATTGCCCCCTGCAAATCGGAAACAGTCAGGTCGAGCACCGGATTGGGCAAAAAAGTGGAGGGGGAATTGCTGGGATCACCCACAAAGGTGGCGTTAGGATCTGTCACCCTGTACAGGCTATTGGCGGAAGGTATGATCCGCGAAAATTCTTTGTACACCAGGCCCGGGGTCACGGCCTTCAAGGTATCGGATTCAGAAAACTGGGCGCTTGCCGGATGGCTGGCCAACAGAAGAGTGGCCACAAAGAGCAATACAATTGAAACCTGGCGCATGGCGACCCCCAAGGAAAAGAACCAGCCCGACGAATATGCCGACGCGAAAAAACCGCGTGCGAGCGGGCTGAGTCATAAATATTGGCATGATTGACCGGCCAAATGATACTTTGGCACCTTCAGAACAATCCCCTACCAATCATATAGGATATTACAACATCTTACCAGCGTTTTAGAGACAAAAGACAAATTTTACCTCATTTGTACAAATTTACTAGCGTTGTCCCGAATGAGACCATGTTTTGCTGTGCCGCCCGGTTCAATTAGCCCAGCAGCCAACCGCCACGAATAACACCCCAGCCAAAGCCAGGGTGTTTTCCGCACCACGAAGGTGCATTCTCTTCAGTTCAGCACACCTTACAAAGCCGGACATTTATCGGCTTGTAAGACAGGAATCTTCGGTGTCACTTCGATAGTTCCCGCCAGTCTCACCGGACCAGATCTGCCGCTTGCCCCCAAGCACCGGTAAACACGGTCTCTGCCAACGGTCGCCGTTGCCTTGGTGCGGTGTCCGTCTCTCGCAATTCATCCGGCAAGGTGGTTGGGTCTGCGGCAAAACCGATGGCCAAGGCGGTCACGGCCTCAAAGCCTACCGGAATACCAAACAGCTCACGCGCCTGGTCCGGCAGAATGCCTGCCATCTGATGCACCATCAACCCGCGACTTGTGGCCTCGGTTGTCAGCGTTGCCGCCGCCAGGCCGATGTCATGCAGGGCAGTACCGTTGGGCTCACCATTGAGGTCGTAATTCAGGCTCGCCACCGTCATGACAAGGGCCGAAGCGTGCTGAGCCCAACCCTGATTGGCGTCCACGAGGCAGGACAGCAGGGCTGAGAAATTTTTCTCGTCATCACAGGTCGCCACCAGGTACCGCCACGGCTGCTCATTGAAAGCTGAAGCTGACCAGCGAGCCGCCTCGAAAAGACTCTTGAGGTCGGTCGTCGGCACCGGACGCGGGTCATAACCGTAGGGGCTCCAGCGATCGGCGATGACGTCGAGAATCGGGTGGGCGAAATTCGCGCGCTTGCTCATGTCAGACCTCCTGGCCCACGACTGTGGCCTTGTTGGAAATAGTGGATCGGATTTTCGCCAGCGTCAGGCCGCCGCGGCGTCGCCTGAAGGGCGCCCTCGGCGGACCGCTCGAAATCGACGTAACACCACGGCGCCGCCGGGTCGGTGCTGAACGATTCGTTGCCCAGCCACACCCGATAGGTCC
>JADGEP010000512.1 GCA_016744275.1 Candidatus Krumholzibacteriia bacterium
CCCCGAGGATGCGGAAACCACAGAGTCCAATGGCGATGGAGCCACCGCGCCACCGACCCTGGAACAAGCCCTGCGCGCCGCTGATGATTTGCCACCGGATTCATTCGTGGTGGAACTGGCCGATTTTTATGCCCAGCGCCGCGAGTTGGAAAAGGCATTGGATATTTTGCGGCCCTTGGCAACGACAGGCGAATTGCGATTGGCGCCGAGCTTGTGGTTGGGCCGACTGCTGTTGGGAACCGGGAATACCGAAGAAGGCATGACCTTGGTCAATGACATCCTGGTGCGGTGGCCCGATTCCGGCCGGGGCTGGTTTCTGAAAGCGAAAGCGACTGAAGGGGCGGGTGATTGGCCGGCGGCCTTGCCCGAATTTGCCCAAGCGGTGGAGTTGGCGCCGCGAGACCCGGAAATTCGCTTGGGGTACGTGCGGGCCATGTTGGTGGTTTGGGAAAGAGACCTGGCAGCGCGTGAACCCGATACGGAGCAAGAAGCCCACCTGACGAAGTTTCGCCGCCACTTGATGGTAGCCTCGACGCTCGTTCCCGACCAGGACCTCGAAGGCCAGTTGATACTGGGCTACGGATTCAAAAGCGTGGCTGATTATGAGCGCGCCGTCTGGCGCTTTGGCATGGCCGCCGAAAATCCGGATCTGCGGATGAATGCCCTGATGCAGAAGAGCCTTTGTCACGACTACCTCGACGAATTGAACCGGGCTCGCACCGACCTGGAAACACTGCATCGCGAATTTCCAGAGCACCCCGAGGTTTCCAATTCCCTGGGTTATTTTTTGGCCGAAAAAGGATTGGATCTGGATTTTGCCGCGGAGTTGGTGACCACTGCCCTGGCCGCCGAGCCGGGCAATGGCGCGTACCTGGACTCCATGGGCTGGATCCATTTCCGCAATGGCAACCTGGAGCAGGCCCTGGATTTCATGATTCAAGCGGTCAATGTCCTGCCGGATGATCCCGTGATCCTGGAACATTTGGGCATGGTTCTCAACGCCCAGGGCAAACCCATCGAAGCCCTCGACGTGGTGCGCCGTGCCTTGGCCCGGGGTGGCGACCAGGAACGCTTGCAGACACTGATCACAGAATTGGAAGGCCAAACCGGAAGCCAGAAGCCATGAGACCGGGCCTGGGCTTTGTCGGTGCGACCGTATTGTCAATTACCGTCTTGTCATTGACCGTCTTGTCATTGACAGTCCAGTGCTCTGTTTCCACGGCCCTGGCCGCCTCAGAATCCGAACCTGAAAGCGACCTTCCCGGAGTGATCTATTGGGCCCGGTACGAAGCGACCGCGTTCTCGTATCGAGACCGTGGCCAATGGGCGTGGCTGGCCGGGCCTGAGGGCATACTGCGCTTGGAGGTCAGGCGTTCTGATGGCCGCCCCGCAAACGCCCAGTCCCTCGATGATCTGCTTGAGCAAAGGGGCCAGGGGTGGACTGCGATCCTGGCCAATCAGACGGATGACACCGTGAACGGGTGGGGGGCCGAATGGAGTCATCCTCCAGCGGGCTTGGCACAGGCGGCCGGATTGGTGACCGCGGCTTTGGCGCGGGGCCCTGAAGTGGGCGCGGCGCCCAAGCGCCCGTGGCGATCGCACTGGCAAGGTGTAAAGGCTGCCAAGCATCCGGTGCCGCCTTTGGTGAGTACTGCAAGTCCGCGGGACAACGTGCCGGTGTGGCGCTCAAATGGAGCCCAGCGCGGTTGGGGCCGCGGCGGGACCCAGGATATGCTGGTCCTGGCCTGGAAGCAGGTACCGGACAGTCCTTTTCAAGTTTTGCAGGTGAGCGCCACACGCAGCCCCGGATACCTGGAATTGAGCCTGGTGGACTCCCAAAAAGTGATTTACGCCATGCCAGAAGCCTTTGTGCCTCTTTGGCCGCTGTCGCAATTGCTATCCGACGTCCCCTAAATTCCCAGCAGCGGCGCCATTTTTTTGGGAACTTGTTCTGACAACTCGCGGTAGAGGGAAAATGCGGTTGGATCCGCTCGATCAAATCAAGGAGACAACAGTGAATCTTTCGCGAGATGAATTTGTACAGGGGAGTCCCAGCGCACGCCGGGCGTTTTTCTCTGATGTCCGCGACGAAGACCTCATTGTGCTGGTGCAGGAAGGCCAAAAAAAGGCCTACGATGAATTGGTATCCCGCTACAAAGGGCGCCTCTTCAGTTTCATTCTGCGCATGGTGAAGGACCCCACCCTGGCTGAAGAGCTCACCCAGGAGACGCTGATTCGAGTTTATATCCACGCGGCCAAGTACCGCGAAATTGCCAAATTTTCCACCTGGGTATTCACGATCGCCACGAACCTGGTGCGCAATAAAATGCGCCAGCGGTCGCGTCGGCCTTACACGATCAGTTTGAATCCGGCTCCGGAAGATGACCAGATGCCGGTCGATCCGGCCGATACGGTGGCGGATTCGTCAGAGAGCATCC
>JADGEP010000513.1 GCA_016744275.1 Candidatus Krumholzibacteriia bacterium
CCGGCAGTGCCGATGCCGAACTGGGCAGCGTTTTGGATGCGGCGTCTGTGTTGAGCAGCCAAAAGCTGGTGCGCCAGGTTCCGGTGGCTGAAAACATCACCAACTTTGCCGTGAAGCTGGTGCGAGCCACCCGCGTCGGCAGCGGTGAAGAAGCCCCAGCGGCCAAAGAGTATCTGGCTTGGGGGGCGGGGCCGCGAGCTGCCCAATATCTGATTCGTGGTGCGAAGACCAAAGCCCTGCTGGACGGGCGCCCCACCCCGGATCTGGAAGACATCCGGCGGTTGGCTCATCCGGTCCTGCGTCATCGGCTGGTATCGAATTTCCATGCCGAGGCCGAGAACATTTCCAAGGACCACATTGTCAGCCTGATTCTCGATGAGGTGGGTTCGTGAGCGATGGCTTGCTCACGCCGGAATTGGTGGGCCGCCTGGGGCGGCTGGACATGGTGGCGCGTCTGGTGGTCGAGGGTTTCCTGACCGGGATGCATAAAAGCCCCTACCACGGATTCAGCGCCGAGTTTGCCGAATACCGGCAGTACATTGCGGGGGAGTCGGTGGCCAATATCGATTGGCGCGTCTATGCCAAAAGCGACCGCCACTACCTCAAGGTCTTTACCGAAGAAACGAACCTGCGGGCCACCCTGCTGATGGACTGCTCGGCCAGCATGGATTACACCGGGGCCGAAGGGCGACCGACCAAGAAGCAATACGCCAGTTACCTGGCAGCGGCGTTGAGCTACCTGCTTTTGCGGCAGAATGACGCCGTGGGCCTGGTCACTTTTGACGAAGCGCCTCTGGCCATGGTGCCCTCGCGCTCCATGCGGCGCCAATTGTTCCAGGTGCTGAAAGTCTTGGACGATCTGCCCGTTGGCCAAGGCACCAACTTGGGTGAAGTATTGCACCGGGTGGCCGAAAGGGTCCAGCGGCGCGGATTGGTTTTGTTGTTCAGTGACCTGATGGATGATCCTGCCAAGATCCTGGCCGGCTTGAAACACTTCCGGCACCGGGGCCACGAAGTGGTGGTTTTTCAGATCCTGGATCCCCGCGAAAGTGCCCTCGATTTTCACGGGGAAGTCGAATTCGAATCGCTGGAACAGCCCGGCCAAAAAGTGCGGTTGGAGCCGTCCCACATGCGCGAGGGGTATCAGGAACGCTTCGATGTCTGGCGTGATGAGCTGCGTCGCGAATGCCGCCGGCAATTGATTGACCTGGTGGAAATCACCACCGATACGCCCTTTGAAAAAGGGCTCGGCGCCTACCTGCAGAAAAGGCGGCGGATGTACTGATGCCCATTTCTTTTCTCAATCCCACGCTGCTTCTGGGCGCCCTGGCAGCCGCCTTGCCGGTTATCATTCACTTCCTGAGCCGGCGCCGGGTGCAGCACCAAAAATTCAGCGACCTGCGATTTCTGGATGAAGTGCAGTCGCGTCAGGCCCGCAGCCTGGGCGTGAGGCGTTGGCTGCTTTTGTTGTTGCGGGTGTTGGCTGTCCTGTGTGTCGCCTTGGCTGCTGCGGGACCGCGCTGGGGCGGGTTGGGCGACGGCAGTGGGGCGCGTTCGGTGCTTTTTGTAGTCGACAACTCGGCCAGCATGGGCACCGGTCATCAAGACGGCACTCGCCTGGACGAAGCCTTGCGCGTTTGTGAAGAAATGATCCGTGAATTGCCCGGCGACGCTTCAGTACAGGTGATGGTTGCCGGCAGCCGCACGCGGGCCGTATTCGGTGATTGGTTGCCCGCCGGAGCAGGCGCGATTGGTGGCCTGAATTTGATCAACCCCACGGATGGCGGATTTGACCAGGCTCGGGTATTTGCCGAGGCGGCCCGCCTGGTGGCTCGCGCCCCAGGCTCGCCGGTCCAGATTGTATTGTTGAGCGACTTGCAGGATGGCTTGGCGCCGGATGATTGGAAAACGGGCGCCGAGCGCCTGCTGGCTGCCGGTGAGGCCAACCTTCTGGTACGGCGCATCGGTGAAGAGGTCAGCGGGGGCGGTGTGCTGGCGGTGGAGTTGCCGGGACGAGCGGTGAGGCCGGGCGAAAATATCACCCTGAAGGCGCAGGTTGTGCCTCAATTTGACGAGCAGGTTTTTTCCCTGGAACTGGATGGCCGCCCCGTGGCCGAGGTCGTCACCAGCGAATCTGTGGGCGATCAGGTAGAGATCTCTTTTGCCCTGACGGTGCCGGCGGTGGGGCGCCATCTGGGTGTGGTGCGTAAAGATACCGACGCGTTGCCCGCCGACGATTCCCGCCCATTTGTTTTGGAAGTGCCCCGACAACTGGATGTCCTGGTGGTGCATGGTCAGGACCAACCGCGTGACGGAGCGGTTGGGCGCGGGGGCTGGCGTTATCTCGTGGAGGCATTGAATCCCGGTGGCGACGGTTCGTTGTTCCGCACCAGCGTGCTGGCCAGTGACGCATTGACCACCGGGGCCATGGCGGCGGC
>JADGEP010000514.1 GCA_016744275.1 Candidatus Krumholzibacteriia bacterium
GCCCCGTTACTACAGCGAAGATGGCCGCAACATGCAGAAGCAGTTGTCGCGGGCACCGTTGAATTATTCGCGCATCAGCAGCAGCTACTCCAACCGACGTTTTCATCCCGTGCTCAAACGGTGGATGCCCCATCTGGGTGTGGACTATGCCGCGCCTTTGGGCACGCCGATACGGGCCGGCGGCGATGGCGTGGTGCTGGTCGCGGCGCACAAGAAGGGCAATGGCCGGTACATCCAGATCCGCCACACCAATAGCGAGTATGAAACGTTCTATCTGCACTTGTCGAAGTATGCCAAAGGGATCCGCAAGGGCGTGAAGGTTGATCAGGGGCAAGTCATCGGATACGTGGGAGCCACCGGCTACGCCACGGGTCCTCACCTGGATTATCGGGTTAAGCGGCGGGGGAAATTTGTCAATCCGCGCACATTAAAACTTCCGGCGGCAGCGCCGGTCGCCGAAGAATTGCGGCCCCGATTTGATGCCCTGGCCGAGCGTTATGCCGAAGCCTTGAATGCCATCGCCCCGGATACGGCCGTGGCTGTGGCGCCCATCCTTCTATTGGATCCGCCGGCATGGGATCAGGCCGTCTATACCCAAGTGGAAGTGCCCGCGTTGGTGCGGTCGGCGCACTAGCCGAGTGTGAACCGCAGGCTCTTCCGCCTTCGATGCTACCGCGTCAAGGGCAGCATATTGCGCGCCGAAACCACCAGGTGATTGGGAATCTGGAACAGTTTGCCCGAGCCGGGGAACCACATACCCACGGCCGGTCCTCCATCCGGAGTGCGCACCAGACCGGCCAGATCAGGGTCGAGATAGCCCAATTCCAGCACCAAATCCCGACCTTCATCCGCGCCATCCCAGCTTACATCCCAACTTAAGGTGATCCGCACCCGTTCGCGGGAGGCCAGTACATTCGGTTCGGTGGTGGGCGGCAATACGGCCAAGACCTGCACCCGGTTCAGATTCACCACCAAATCCTGGCTCAACCCGTGCCGGTCTTTTTCGGTAAGGTTTTTGCGCCCGGCCGCAGGAAAGACAGTCTGCCAGGCCGCCCGTCCTTCGTCAGTAATGGCCTCACCGGTGCGAGTGGCATCCACCAACTGCAAGCCCTCACGTTCAACCTGCAGCCGGTCGGCGTGGCGAGCCACCACTTGCAGGGCGTTGGTTTCGATCAAAACGTCCAGGCCCTGGTCCAGCAGTATTAACGCTTCCATATCAGTGATGACGATGTTTTCGCGTCGCAAAGCCGGCACCACTTCACCCGGAAGTGGCGGGCCAAATCCGATGGTGAATTGGTCGCCTACTGGCGCCCCGGGGATTTGGTTCAGGCCTTCGCCTTGCAAGACGACTTGACGCCACGGCGGATTGAGATCCCACTCGTCCCGGCGCATGACCGACTCGCGCGGGCTGGCAACTTCGCGCACGATGATATCACTGACTTGATAAATCAGCTGTCCCACAGCGCTGCCTGAGGCCAGGATCCAGTGCCCGTCCTGGTCTTGCCGGCGCCGATCGGAATAGAGGCCCTGATAAGTCTTCACCAATGGCGGCATGCCCTGCAGGGCTTCGGTCAACTCGGTACCGGGCAGGTGCAACCACCAGTCGTCATCCTTCAGGACAAAGAGATGTTCATTGCCACTGCGGGTGAGGGTCACCTTCCGGACTTTTTGCCGATCGAGGCTCGGCAAGAGGGTCTTGGCCTGCACCGAATTGGGCAACATGAACAGCTTGTCGCGGAAGGGGGCAGCCACCGGGAAACAGCCCTCACGGCCGGCGCCGGACGCAAAATAATTGCCGCTGACCGGATTCAGAGCGCCCAGAGCCAGGGAAATGTCTTTGCCGTCGGCCAGGAAGATGCGCAGGCGCACCGCCTCCGGCCCGTTGAATTCGTAGCGCCGGTCTTCGTGATCAGTACCCGGCAAAACCGCACCACCCAAAGCCAAGGGCAGCACCTTCACCAGCGCTTCCATGGCCTGCTCATCCAGATAGTCACTGGTGGCTCCGGTCAAGGTCCACACGCCGCCCTCATGGCGGTCAAAGCGGTACTGTTGCCCTTCACGGGTCAAGAGGAAGCCTTCAATTTCAGCCGCTTCCACCGGGAAGACCGCGCCTCCGAGGGTGAAATCCACCACTTGGGTTTTTTGGACCAGAAAGTAGGCGCCAATGGTCACCACGGCCAGCGTCAGCAGGATCAGGATCGAGCGCGGCGCGCTGCCCTGTCGGTCCAGAAGCCGGGTCATCCCGTAGTCCTTCCATTGTCCCGCCGGTGTCTCAGGCGCAGGCCCAGAGCCAACGAACCGACCAACAGCGGCCAGCCCAGGATCGAACCCCAGGTGATCACATTTTTAGTCGTCGCGCTCAAGACCATGGGCTGGCTGAGCGGATCACGCCCCCGAAGGTTGATGAGGGCTTCTTCACGAGCCAACCAACCC
>JADGEP010000515.1 GCA_016744275.1 Candidatus Krumholzibacteriia bacterium
CCGCCGCCCTGATCGCGGTGCTGGTGGTCCTGGTCTCGATCTTCACCGCTCCCGGTGATACGCTGGAGCCCCTCTGGACCCGCGACATGTACCTGGAACAGGTCGAATCCAGCCTGGTTGCAGCCGTCAAGGCCCACGATCGCACCCCGGTGGCTCGCGAAGTTGCCCTCGCCCAGGTGGACATTGCTCGCCGCTCTCTCATTGCCGCAGACCTGCTGCGCCCTGACCGCCAGACTGAGGCTGAAATCAATGCGGCCCTGCACAACGCCTCGGCGACGCCGAACCTGCATCGCGCCCTGCACGGCCGCGACATAGTAGAACTCATTCGGGACCTGGAACATGGGCCCAAGCAGAATGACCTTTCCAGCGGGTCTGCCCAAGCAGCCTCAGCTTTCAATCTGAACCGCGAACTGTCCACTCTCGTTGCCGAGTTTGGCATCGATACCCGAGATTCGCCCATGCCCGATGACCTGGTGGCAGCAGTCGAGCGTTACACCACATTTTGGTGCGAGGAGAAGCGCGGCTTCACCGAGCGGGCCATCAAGCGCGGGCGCCCCTATTTGGGAATGATGCGTGAGGAACTGCGCAAAGAACGTCTGCCCGAAATCTTCTGCTATTTGCCATTTATTGAGAGCGGTTACCAGCCTGCAATCATCAGTTCCGCCGGTGCTCGGGGGTTCTGGCAATTCATGCCGGGCACGGCCCGCGACTACGGTCTGGAAGTCAGCGAAGAAGTGGATCAACGCACCGACCCTTTACTGGCAACACAGGCTGCCTGCCAATACCTGGAATATCTGTTGAAGATCTTCGGGCCCAACTCTTTCATGTGCGCCGTTGCCGCTTACAACAAGGGGCACAATGGCATGCGCCGCTGCCTGGCCCGCAGCGGCGATTTGAATTCGACCTGGAAATTCTGGAATTTGACCGAAGTGCACACCGGATGTTTGCCCGATGAAACGGTGGCCTATGTTCCCCGTTTTCTCGCCGCTGTGGTTGTATTCCGCAATCCGGAACACTTTGGGCTCGAGGTTGGCGACTGAATCGATACATACCTGTGAATCAGTCCCCTATCCGACTATACTTCTGGCCAACCATTTCACAGGAGAATGAGTTTTGCGAAACATCGGTCTGCAAGTCCTGGACGCCGCCAAAGTCCACGGCACCAAAACCGCTCTGCGCCACAAACGCGGCAACAAATGGCACGCGTACACCTACGACGAGATGGCCCTTGCCATCGAACAGTGTGCGGCCGGACTCGTTGAGCGCGGCGTCAAAGCCGGCGATCGCGTCGGCATCTATTCGCCCAATCTGCCGGAGTGGCTGATTGCCGACTACGCCATCCTGTCCATTCGGGCCATCACGGTTCCACTCTACGCCACCAATACCGCCGAGCAATTGGTCTCCATCGTCAACAATTCCGGATTGCAACTGATGCTCGTCGGTGCAGAGGCTGAATTCAAGACAGCGCAACAGGTTCGTGCCGAGTGCCCCACCCTGGCTGAACCCATCATCTTGAGTGCGGACTGGCAGCCTGCCGAAAAGTCCGCCGAAAGTTTCCAGGATCTGCTGGTGGACAAACCGAGCGCCGCTACAACTGCGGACATTGCCGAACGCCGCCAAGCCATGGACGCCGACGATCTGGCGACCATCATCTACACCTCTGGCACCACCGGGCAACCCAAGGGCGTGAAGCTCACCCACGCCAATTTTGTCAACCAACACACGACCCTGGACACTCGATTTGATGTGAATTCCAGCGATGTTTCCCTCTGCTTCTTGCCCTTGAGCCATGTTTACGAACGGTCCTGGTCCATCTATGTGTTTTTGAGCGGGGCCACCAATACCATTCTGAGCGATCCCAAGCAGGTCATCGAGACCCTTTCTGAAGTCAAGCCCACCGTGATGGTCAGTGCGCCCAGGCTTTACGACAAGATCCACGCGGCGATCATGGCAAAGGCCAGCGCAGCGCCCCCCGTGCGGCGCCGTCTGTTCAACTGGGCTCTGACTGTGGGTGAAGAATTCTGGGGCAATCACTATGGCGGCCGCAAGAATTCCGGCGCCCTCAGTCTGCGCTACCGCTTGGCCGACAAACTGGTGCTCACAAAGATCCGCAACGTGATGGGCGGGCCCAAAAGTTTCGTCTCTTCGGGAGGCGCGGCTCTCGACCGCAGCGTGGAGGAGTTTTTCCTGAAAATCGGGCTCTTGGTCTGTCAGGGATACGGGCTGACCGAAACGGCCCCCATGTTGACCTGCAATTCCCCTGGCGATTTCAGATTTGGTACGGTGGGCAAGCCCGTCGACGGGGTTGAAATCCGGATCGTCGAGACCGGAGAGATTCAGGTCAAAGGCCCCAACGTGACCAGCGGTTATTTCGGCATGCCCGAGGCTGATGCCGAAGCCTTCACCGAAGGTTGGTTCCGCACAGGAG
>JADGEP010000516.1 GCA_016744275.1 Candidatus Krumholzibacteriia bacterium
ATGCTACATCCATGACCTACTCAACGATCTCCAGGCCGAGGCGCTGATCCGTCTTGGCGCTGACCGCCATCAACAGAACTCGCATCGCCTGGGCGGTTTGACCGCCCTTACCAATAACCTTGCCCAGATCTTCCTGATTCACACGCACCTGATAGACATCCCGATCCTGCTTGCGCACGATGTCCACCGACACGTCTTCAGGGTAGCGCACGAGGTTGACCACAATGTAGGAAACCAGTTCGAGAACCGTCTCCTGACCAATGTTCAACGCATCGTCCTGCTGATCCAGGTCTTCATGCTCCACGTCCGAGCCCGTCGTCTGCACGTCGGTCTCGTTATTTTCCGTGTTGTTCGTCGTCTCGTGACTCATGTTTTGGTCACTTTCTCTTGGCTCCGGGGCGCTCATTCGCCGCCCTCAGAATCGTCCGTCTTGGTCTCTTCGGCAGCCTCTTCGGCGCTTCCTTCGGCAGCCTCTTCGGCAGCTTTTGCGGCTTCCGCTTCAGCGGCTTCGGCAGCGGCGGCGTCCGCGGCGGCCTTGGCCTCGGCGGCAGCAGCCTCTTCGGCGGCCTTGGCTTCAGCGGCGGCGGCTTCCTCAGCAGCCTTCACTTCAGCTTCTTCGGCGGCCTTCTTGGCGGCGACCTTGGCAGCAGCATTTTGCGCGCGTTCGGCCGCACTGGCCTCCGCGGCAGTGCGCCACTCGGTCATCTTGGTTTCCACGGCGGCGTCGTCCAGGCCGGCGCGAATCAAGGAGTACTTGTAAAGCACACCTTCACTGCGCAACAGGCTCCGGGCGGTATCGCTCATGGTGGCGCCTTTGGAGAGCCAGGAAATGATGTCGTCGTCATGAAGATTCACTTCATGCGGTTCGTTGAACGGGTTGTAGAAACCCAGGTTGGCCAGATAGGCCCCATCGCGACGTTTGCGGCTGTCAAGCACGACCAAACGGTAGAAAGGACGCTTCTTACGGCCCATGCGGGTCAATCGGATTGTTGTTGCCACTATCAACCTCCACTTCGAGTGGTTTCGCAAACGGCACCATGCCGGATGCGTACAATTCAGGCCTAACCCCCGAACATGCCTTTGCCGAACGACTCAAGGCCGCCGGCTGAGTTGATCTTGCGCATCATACTCCGCATGTCCCGGTACTGCTTCAGCAGTTTGTTGACCTGCGAGACCGTGGTCCCGCTTCCGCGCGCAATGCGTTTGCGTCGCGAACCGTTGATAAGGTCGGGCTTGCGCCGCTCGGCAAATGTCATCGAGTTGATGATCGCCTCCACCTTACCGAATTGATTGTCATCCACCTTGGCCTTGTCCAGCACATCGCTGTTCATGCCCGGCAGCATTTTCAGGATACCCTTCATGGGCCCCATCTTTTTCATCTGCTTGATCTGGTTCTGGAAATCTTCCAGATTAAATTCGCCTTCGGCGAATCGCGCGGCCATGTTTTCAGCCTCGCCCAGATCCATGTTCTCTTCGGCCTTCTCGATCAGCGACAGCACGTCGCCCATGCCGAGAATGCGACCCGCCATGCGGTCGGGATGGAAGACTTCCAGGTCTTCCATCTTCTCGCCGATACCAATCATCTTAACGGGCTTACCCGTCACTTCCAATACGCTGAGTGCCGCGCCACCGCGGGCGTCGCCATCCATCTTGGTCAGAATCGCGCCGTCAAAATCCAACCGCTGGCTGAATGTCTCGGCGATGTTCACCGCTTCCTGGCCAGTCATCGCGTCGAGTACCAGAAGCTTCTCGTCCATGGAAACCATCTTGGCGATGTCTTCCAATTCGCCCATCAGCGTATCATCAATGTGCAGGCGACCGGCCGTATCGACGATCAATACGTCGCACTTGTTGTCTTTGGCCTTGCGCTGCCCCAGCTTGACGATCTGCGCGGCATTCTTGCGCTCGCGATCGCTGTGCACCGGCACTTCAATGCTGTCGCCGATCACGTGCAACTGGTCGATGGCCGCCGGGCGATAGATATCCGCCGCGACCAACATGGGCCGCCGGCCTTCTTTTTTCAGCCGCAGCGCCAGCTTGCCACAAAAGGTCGTCTTACCCGAGCCCTGCAGGCCCATCACCATGACCGTGGTCATGGACTTGTTGTTCGCGTTTTCCAGATCCAGGTTCAACTCGGCGGTCTGTCCGCCCAGCAGCGCCGTCAACTCTTCGTTGACGATTTTGACAACCTGCTGCGCCGGCGACAGGCTGCCCAGGACTTCCTGGCCCAGAGCCTTTTCCCGGATGGACCCCACCAGCTTCTTGGCCACGGCAAAATTGACGTCGGCCTCGAGCAGAGCCAGGCGCACCTCGCGCAGGCTCTTCTTGAGCACTTCCTCGCTGACGCGCCCCTGGCCACTGAGATTCTTGAAGGTCTGCTGCAGTCGTTCCGAAAGATTCTGAAACACGTCAGACC
>JADGEP010000517.1 GCA_016744275.1 Candidatus Krumholzibacteriia bacterium
CCACCAGGACCAGTTGTGGCCATTGAGCTGGCGGCATGTCCTGCTTTTGCAGGCCGTCCAAAAACCTTTCATAGGCACCCAAAAGATTGGGCAGATTTTTGCGCGGCTCCAGGGTACCGACAAAGAGAAAGAAGGGCGCCCCATCATGAGCAGCCGGTTGCGGGTCCCGTTTCACCTCGCGGGCCAGCCAGGTGGGAGTGCCAAAAGCAGTCACTTGCACGCGCTCAGCCACTCCGGGCAAGCACCGCCGCACATCACGCGCGGTCGCCTCACTGTTGGTCAGGATGCCGGCGGCGGCCTTCAGTGAGCGCGCCACCATGAACCGGTAGTAAGATCGCCTCGGCTCTTCAATTGTCTCGGGGTGCAGGCGCCACACCATGTCATGCACTGTGGCCACCGTTGGACAAGGGCTGCGCAACGGGGTGATGAACTGCATGCTGTGCAACAGGTCGGCTTGCAATTTTTCCAACAGCCGCGGCAATCCCCATTGGGTAAAAAGGGCTTTGCGCCAGACATTCCCCTCGGCCTCGGGACAAGGACAGACGTCCCAGTTTTTTTGGCCCGTCAGAATCCCGAAGGCCTCGGGATAGCTGGCCAATACGGTGAATCTCAAGCCGTGGTCAACAGCGCTCATCGCGCCGAGATACTCCAAGATCGCCTGAGCCACGCCAGCGGGCTTGGCGGTCACCTGAAGCGCATCCAGAACAATGTGAGGACGAGTGCTCATGCGTTATTCCGCCCAGGCCGGGAAGGGTTTGGGGCCGATGTATCCGGCGAAGCCAGCAGGCCAGTCAGCAGCCCCACCGCCAGCCAGATATGTGGCAAATTGTATTGCGAAAAAGTCAGGAGCTGCAGCCAAACCCCAGACACTGCGGCGGCCAGGACCAATAGATGCGCCGCCCCACCAGCTTCGGTGTCGCGTATTTTCAGCCACACGTTGCGGTTCATTCGGAATCCCATATGAAGAAATGCCCCAAAACCCAGGAGTCCTGTTTCACACAGGATCGCCAAGGGAAAGTTGTTCACCACAGGCCAACTGAACATGCTTTGCAGGCCCATGGGGTCCACCAGCATGGGAAAATGAAAACCAAACTGCCCCCAACCCAAACCGACCACCGGGCTGAGAAGAAAGCCACGCCAGGCCGCCTGCATGCTGTAAAGGCGGGTCAGATTTGACCAGTCCACCGTGCTGAATGTTTGTTGCAGCCGTTGCCACGGTAGCCAAATTTCGGGCCGGCCGGTAAGTGTTCCCGCCGCCGTGATGACGACCCCAGCCAGGGCAACCGCCAGCGCAATTTGCCGCAATCGGCGCCAGGGAAATGGAATCCGGGAACACGCAGCCACCAGCAAAAACAGCGCTCCGGCGGCCGCTCCGGCCAACCAGGCGCCACGTGACCAGGTCAAAACCAACACCACAATCAGAGCAATACCAACGGCATTTTGCAGCCAGCGCCGCCATGAGGTGAGCCAAACCAAGGGCACGGCCAAGAGCAGGTAGTTTCCCAGGTACAAGGGTTCACAGGCCGTGCCCCGCAGGCGCGGCATATCCCGCAGCACATTGCCCAGATACAACTGTTCGGATCCGGCCAGAATGGAAGGATTGGAAGTGAATGCCTTTTCCAGGGCGGCCATCGTGGCTGACGGAACATAGAAGTGGAGACCTTGCGCTGCGCCGTAGCAGCCTTGAAAGACCGCACCCAGGACGAGGGGGCCCGCCATTTCTGTCAGTGAACGTCCTCGCGACATGAAATAAATGGGCACCACCACGAAGGCCAACATCACCCCCAGTTGCACCACCTGTTTGGCAAATTTCATCAGGACGAGGTCGGTCTCACCAGCAATCGGGGCAAGCCACAGGCCAGCCAACGAAAGCACCAAGGCCGCCGTCGCCGGTGCGATCGTCACCATCCAGGTACCCAGGCGTTTTCGCAGGAATGCCAGCAATTCAGGAACAAGCAGCAGCACAACCATTGCCAACAGCAACCACGAAAGTTGAAAACCTGCGCCAACGTCACGACCAGTGAGCCACGTCACAACCCCTAAACCGATCCAGGGCAACACGAACAGTGTGGCCTGAAAAAGCCACCAGGCTGCCCGTTGCCGTCGCCCTTCAGAATTGTCTGAGCCGCTCAAGAGTTTCCCATCCGGCGCCTGGCGCGGCGCATCAGGACAATGACCAGCACCACTAATCCTGCCAAAAATATGTAGTTGGCCTGAGTATTGGCGGGTTTGTCATCTTTGCTGGCCGGCCTGCGGTACTGGATTTGGCTGCCTCGCACTTCCAGTTCGCCCGCAGATATGTGCAATTCCAGCACTCCGTCTGCCAGCAGAACCGGCTCCGAGATTTCATATATTCCGTCGTCAAATACCAACCGCCCGCTGCCGCCAACACCAGAAAGTGCCGCCGCACAAGGC
>JADGEP010000518.1 GCA_016744275.1 Candidatus Krumholzibacteriia bacterium
GGTTCGAGGAAGCTGCGGCGAGCGCCGCCCCACCATTGATCCGGTCCTGCGCGGCCTTCCAGGAACAATCGGCCAGAGATCAAGCTTAAGCCCACCTTGCCTGATATATCTGGTGTGGTGCTGTCCTTCATCTCCACGTCCAGCACGCCGCCGAGACGCCCACCGTAGGGCGCAGGATACGCCCCTTTGTAAAGGGACACATCCTCGACCGCGTCGTTGTTGAAGGTCGAGAAGAAGCCAAAAGCATGGGTTGGGTTGTAGACTGTCACACCCTCCATCAAGACCAGCGTCTGATCCGGGCCCCCTCCGCGGATATAGAGGCCACTGGAAACGTCAGAGGCCGACTGCACTCCAGGCAGAATCTGCAATGCCCGCAAAGGATCGTCTTCAATGATGCCCGGCACCTCAGACAAAGTTTGACGGTCCAGATTGACATATCCGGTCTGGATGTCTTTTTCAATCCCCGCCGCCTCGCCGGTCACGACCACAACTTCAACCCCCAGAACCGCCCGGGACATTTCCAACTCGAGCCCCACCAGATCGCCAGCCATCAGATCCAGCACCATTTCACGGGGCTCGTAGCCCACGGCGCTCCAAGCCAATCGGCAATTTTCCCGGGGAATATCCGGCCATCGGAAACGCCCATCGACCCCACTGGTGAGAATGGAAAGCTCAGGCAAGCGGTCGCCGTCGGCACCCAGGATTCTGAGGGAGGCCCCAGCAAGGGGTTCGCCTGATTCCGCATCAGACACCCGCCCGTCCAGGCTGGCAGCAAAACTGTCGCCACCAAGCCCCAAAAAGCAGAGCAGCACCCAGATGACCAGCGCCCGGGCCGGCCTACGGCTCGCTTCAATTGGTCTCGAACGGGGCATGAAATTCCTTCGTTTGGCGGGGTTGCGATTCCCCTCAACCTACGGGTGCGGTATAGTATCCGCAACCTTACCTTGTGCCGAGAATCGACCGCATCAGGAGCCCACAAATGAACCAGTCCAAACCGGTATCTGAAGCCAACGTCCCTTCTATCCGAGTCGGTGTCAGCTCGTGCCTGCTGGGGCAGGAAGTGCGGTACGATGGCGGCCACTCCCGCGACCGCTATGTCGCTGATACGCTGGCTGAACATTTTGCCCTGGTTCCCGTTTGCCCTGAGGCCGAATTGGGCATGGGCACACCGCGTGAAACGGTGCGCCTGCACGGAGATGACCTCGCGCGGCCCCGCATGATTGGCTCCTTGTCAGCAACGGACTGGACCAGCGGCATGAATCGTTTTGCCGCAACCAGAATCCAACAATTGGGCTCCGAAAATCTCTGTGGATATGTCTTCAAGAAGAACTCGCCCAGCTGCGGAGTCTTCCGCGTGAAAGTCTATCGCGACAAAGGCATGCCCCAGCGCAAGGGTCGTGGTCTTTTTGCCTCGGCATTCGCCCAACGGTACCCACTGGTTCCACTGGAAGAAGAAGGCCGCCTGCAGGACTCCGGCTTGCGCGAAAACTTCGTGGAACGGGTGTTTGCCTTGCACCGCTTGCAGCAGGTTTTTACTGGCCGTTGGAAACGGAGCGAACTGATGACTTTTCATGCCAACGAAAAGTACCTGTTGATGGCCCATGACCCCCAGGGCCTGAAATATCTGGGGCAACTGGTGGGGCAGGTCAAACAGCACACGCCCGCCCAATTTCGCGACCAATACATGGTGGCATTCATGGCGATCATGGCCCGCACCGCCACCGTACCCAAGCATGTCAACGCCCTGCAACACGTCGCCGGGCACCTGCGCGGCCTCGTGAGTTCACCGGCCCGGGAAAAAATCCTGGCCGTCATCGCTGAGTTCAAACAGGGATACGTGCCTCTCATCGTCCCAATGACCTTGATCCAGCATTACATCGAATTGCATGATGTCCCCTACGTGAATCGACAAACATACCTGACACCGCACCCGCGGGAATTGAAGTTGCGCAACCATGCTTGAATCGGTGCTGGATTTTCGGAATGTGTCCATGGAATTTGTCGCTGGCGACGGGCCCGTGCGGACCGTCCTGCGCGACGTGAATTTGGCTTTGCCACGGGGCCGTTCGGTTGCCCTGGTAGGCCGCAGCGGTTCCGGCAAAAGTACGTTATTACACTTGGCCGCGGGCATTTCGGAGCCCACCGGGGGCCAGATCATCCTGAACGGCACGGACCTGACGTCTTGCAGCGAACGAGAGCGGACCCAATGCCGTGGGCGCCACGTGGGGCTGGTTTTTCAGTTTTTCCACCTGTTGCCACATTTATCAGTGGCTGAGAATGTGGCCCTGCCCGGCTGGATCGCCGGGCGCAGTGGCAAGGATCTTGGCGCACGGGCCGCCACCCTTTTGGCCGAGGTCGGGCTGGCCGATCGCCGGGACGATCCCGTCGCCCGCCTCAGTGGCGGTGAAATGC
>JADGEP010000519.1 GCA_016744275.1 Candidatus Krumholzibacteriia bacterium
GCCGTTTCCAGCCTGACCAGGTCTTCACATTGGCGGACGCCCCGACCCTGGCGACGCCCGAGGGACGAGACTGATGAACAACGACGATTTGATCAACGACTTGGCCGCCGCACCCCTGCCGGCCAAAAAAGAACGTCCCTTGCGCAAGCCTTCCTGGTTGCGCATGAAGCGTCAGGGTGGCGAAGATTACAATGACGTCAAACGTCTGTTGCGCACCGCGTCTTTGAATACGGTCTGTGAAAGCGCAAACTGTCCCAACCGCGGCGAGTGCTTCAGCAGCCGCACGGCCACCTTCATGCTCCTGGGCGAAATCTGCACCCGGCATTGCACGTTCTGCAATATTCCCGGGGGCAAAGTCACGCCCGTGGATCCGGACGAACCACGCCGGGTGGCCGAAGCCGTGGCCGAGTTGGCCCTGAAATTTGCGGTGGTCACTTCGGTCAATCGCGATGACCAGCCCGACGGCGGGGCGGCTCATTTTGCCTCGACCATCAGGCAGATCCGCCGCCGCAATCCCGGCTGCGGTATTGAGGTGCTGATTCCCGATTTTATGGGTGATCCGCTGGCCCTTGAAAAAGTGCTTGAAGCTGCACCCGAGGTGTTGAATCACAATCTGGAGACCGTGCCGCGCCTTTACGCGGCCATGCGTCCCCAGGCCGACTACCTGCGTTCATTGCAGGTGCTCAAGCGCAGCCGCCAGTGGGCCGACGGCTTCAGCGCCAACGTGCGGATCAAGACCGGCATCATGGTGGGCGTGGGTGAGACCAAGGAAGAAGTGGGGCAGCTAATGAGCGATGCGGTCGACCATGGCGTGCAGGCCAGTACTTGCAGCCGACCGCCAAGCATCACCCGGTGCTGCGCTACGTGGAGCCGGCGGAGTTTGACGAATATGCACGGTTGGGTCGCGAGTTGGGTCTCGAGTGGGTGGAAAGCGGACCGATGGTGCGGTCCAGCTATCATGCCCGGGAGCAGAGCGAGGCCTTGGATGCCACCGTTCGGGCGTCGTCGTCGCAGCAGCCACCAACTGACCGCACCCGAACCGGATGACCGGCGGCCGGCGTTGGTTCGGCTGGGCGGCCCTGGCCTATGCGGTGATCATCGTCGCGGTGGCCTTCGGGTTGGGCCGCATGTATAACGGGGCCCACGCTCGCCTGGATGAAGCGCTGGGGCAACGGCTTTTGGCGGTGGCCCATACCGCAGCTGAAATGACCGACGGCCAAGCCCTGTTGAGCCACTCTCTGGGTGATACCTCCAGCAACTACTATCTCGAAACGTTGCGGGAAAAATTCGCCGCAGTGGCCCGCTTGGAAAACCTGGCTGAAATCACCCTGACCAACTCCTTGGATCAGGTTGTTATTCTTTCCACTTCTCCGTCTTTGGTCTCCGGCCAGCCCAATGACTACTGGGATCTGGACCCGGCCGCCGTGCAGTCTGCTGCGGTGGGCAAGGCCGCCGCCAGCCGCCTCTATGAAGTGGGCGGTGCTGAAGGCCTGAAACAAAAATCCGCCCATGCTCCTATCATGAATTACGTAACGGACGGCAGTTACGTGGTGGCGGTCGTGACCGTCAGTGGCAGCCCCGATTTTTTTGAAGCCCTGGACGCCTTGAGATTGGCGGCCTATGTCACCGGTGGCCTGGTCTTGATGGTGCTGATTCTGATGGGTGTTTTTCTGTCGCAAATCAACGTGGCGTTGGGGCGCTATCGGGCGTCAATCATGCGTCAGGAGAACTTGGCCGCCATGGGGCGCATGACCGCCGGGATCGCCCATGAAATCCGCAATCCGTTGGGAATTATTCGCGGGGCGGGCGAACATTTGCAGCGTGTCTTGCATAAGCAGGGCCTGACAGATGACGTGGCCGATTTTATTCCCGAAGAAGTGGACCGGCTGGATCAGATCCTGACGGGCTACCTGGCCTTTGGCACGGACAAGGATGCGGTCGTCGAAAAGTTTGATCTGGCCGTTGGCGTGCGCCGCACCCTGCACCTGATTGACGCCGAGTTCACTGCAGCCAAGATCGGCATTCAACTGCCAGAGACCTTGCCGGTGGCTTTGGTCATGGGCGATCCGCGCCGGCTGCAGCAGGTTATATTGAACCTCTTGATAAATTCCCGTGATGCCATGCCTGAAGGCGGCACCATTGCCGTTGCAGCCGCTCTGCATGGTGGCCAGGTTCGCGTGACGATCGCCGACGAAGGCAGCGGACTGAAGGCGGCCGATTCCGGAAAAGTTTTCGAACCCTTCTGGACCAGCAAGGAAAAGGGCAGTGGACTGGGGCTGGCCATGTCGCGCAAGATCATGGAGGATATGGGCGGCGGCCTGACTTTGAACAACCGCAGCGATGGTTCAGGGGCTGTGGCCGAAATGTGGGCGCCGCTGGCGTCGGTGTAGGCAACAG
>JADGEP010000051.1:0-1773 GCA_016744275.1 Candidatus Krumholzibacteriia bacterium
GGCCAAGCCCATGAGTTTGTATTCCCCGGAATTCACCCGAAAACCCGTGAAGTAGGTGAAGGCGGAATAAAGCAGGCCCAACGAGTGGGGGAAGTGCAATTCTTCCAGCAGATCGATTTGGTTGTCGCGCCCGTGGGCGAGGCTGGTGGTTGCCCATTCGCCTACGCCATCAAGAGTGAGCACGGCCGCCGATTGGTAGGGGCTGGGAAAGAAAGCGCTCGCGGCGTGGGATTGATGGTGTTCGCAGAAATAGCGGGCCTTGGCTTCACCGGCACCGGCGGCCTTGAGGGCCGCATCGATATCAGCCGGGATCCACAGCTTTTCACGCAGCCACACCGGCATGGCCATCAGGAATGGTTTCAGGCCTCGCGGAGCGGTGGCAAAATAGGTTTTGGCAATGCGTCCAAATTTGGTCATGGGCTTGTCGTAAAAGACAACCACATCGATGCCGTCTTTGGGCACGCCGCCCTCGGCGAGGCAATAGCGCACCGCCTGGAGCGGAAATCCGGGGTCATGTTTGCGGCGAGTGAATCGCTCTTCCTGGGCCGCTGCAACCACGCGGCCGTCCTGCACCAGGCAGGCCGCCGAGTCGTGATAAAATGCACTGATGCCGAGTATGTTCATGATGGGTCCCCGGCCGAACGATCAGGCAGGCTGCCAACCTTGCGCAAAGCACCGCGGGCCTCGCGGTCTTCCTGCAGAAAGAGGCGCTCGATATTCTGGTCCGCGGTCTGGCGTGTCCGGCTGACCCAGTAGGTCCATTGACTGTCGCGGAATTTGCGGTGCAGCGGATCACGCCCTCGCAATCTCAACCACAAGGCCACGGGCAGGAAAAAGAGAAAGAAAAACGGGACCAGCAGCAGGTAGGTCAGGCACGTTCCCACAAAACGGCCGAGTGATTGGCCAAAGGCGTGCACATGGCGATAGATCGCTGGCGCCAAAAAGCCCAGTACCAGGACGACTGCTGCCAGCGCGGCCACAATCCGGCCGGCCAGAATGTGGCCCAGTCCGTATTGCAATCCAGCCGAAACGGCCACCATCACCAGGGCCTGGGTCACGGCGGCTCGGCGCAGTCGGACCCTGGGAGCGGTCGGTTCCGGATCCGGCTGCCGCCAGTTCCAGGTCACTTGCAAAACTTTGGGTGCTGTGGGGGGCATGCAACGCATCCGGATCGTTGGCGGCAATTGATAGAGAAGTTGCCCCGGCAGTACCGGGGCAACCCTGTCTGTTGGCTACTATTATAGCAGAACCAGCGGTCGTTTAACCCCTGATTTTTCCCACTTCGTCAGTCAGCGCCGGCACCACGTCGAACAAGTCGGCGACGATGCCGTAGTCGGCCACCTTGAAGATGGGCGCTGCGGCGTCCTTGTTGATCGCCACGATGCACTTGCTGCTGCTCATACCAGCCAGGTGCTGGATGGCACCACTGATGCCACAGGCGATATACAGGTTGGGACCCACGGTCTTACCCGTTTGGCCCACCTGATGGGAATACTCGACCCAACCGGCATCGACGATGGCCCGGCTGGCCCCGGCGGCGGCGCCCAGAGAGTCGGCCAGCTTTTCGATCAGGGCGTAGTGCTCGGCACCCTTGATGCCCCGGCCACCACTGACTGAGCGTCCACGGACCGACCGGCGGAGAGGAGTCTCGACGCGGCGGCGAGTGGCCCCAGAACAGGAGGAAGTCGAAGCGCTCGCCGCGCTCGACACGGGCGATCAGGTCGGCGCGTTGCATCGGCGGAAGCGTACGGCCGGATGGCGACACGTGCGTGC
>JADGEP010000051.1:1783-14143 GCA_016744275.1 Candidatus Krumholzibacteriia bacterium
ACAATCTCGGCCGCGGTCAATTCTACCTTGCCACCGGTGCTTGCTTCGATGCTTTTTTCGACGGCTTTGGGGGTGACCCCGGCCGTACCCGCGTCGAAGTTCTCCAAAGCGCCGGCGCCGGCTTTTTCTTCCAGAACGAAAGCATTGGGCCGGATGCCCACCACGGCCATGACCGTCGTGGGGGTCACGTCGGTGAAGCACTTGCCGGCAAATACCGGACGGCGCACTTCCCAGCCGCCATCATGCTTCAGGCCAACCGCATCGCTGATGCAGGCGCAGCCCATTTTAGCCGCCACTTTGGGGCCGAGATCCTTGCCCATGGCGGTGGAACCGACCAGCAAAAGGTCCGGCGATTGGGCTTTGCAGAACGACGCCACGGCCGTTCCATAAAGCTCACTATTGTAGACCGACAGTTCGTCACCGCTGGCGGCGAAAACTTTGTCGGCTCCGTACTTTCCAGCTTCGGCAGCGGCGGCGGCACCGTCGCCACCAATGACCACGCCCCACACTTCGCCACCGTTGGCATCGGCCAGGCGGCGGGCTTCGGAAATCATCTGCCAGGCAACCTTCTTGAAGGCGCCGTCGCGTTGTTCAATAAAAACAGCAATGTTCGACATGACTTTTACTCCTTCACAGGTTAAATGACTTTGGCTTCTTCGTTGAGCAGTCGCGCCAATTCCCTGGCCGCTGCGGCGGGATCTTCGGCGTCGATCAGTTTGCATTCGCCACGGGCGGGCGGGGGCGAGAACGTCTTGACGGTGGACAGGCTGGTCGGCAATTCAAGGCCCAGGTCGGCACAGGTGACCGTTTCCATGGGCTTCATGCCGGCCTTCATGATATTCGGCAGGCTCGGCAGCCGGGGCTCATTCAAGCCCTTCTGGCAGGTGAGCACCGCCGGCAGGGAGGCCTCCACGATTTCCTTGCCGCCTTCGATTTCGCGCTCGGCTGTCAGCGAACCTTCGCCAAGGTCCAATTTGGTGATGGTCGAGACGTGGGCCATATCGAGCATTTCACCCAGGATGATGCCCAGCTGTCCGCTGTCATCGTCGATGGCCTTGATCCCGGTCAGGACCAGGTCGTAGCCATCACGTTTGATGACCGCGGCCATGGCTGTGGCCAGGGCCATCTCGTCCGCGCCGACGAGTTCGGGGTCGCTGATGATGATCGCCTTGTCACATCCGACAGCCAGGCAGTCCTTTTTCAGGGTTTCCTTAACTGTTTCAGGACCCGCGATGATGGCCGTAACTTCGACCTCGCCACCGGCTTCCTTGATCTTCACGGCTTCTTCGACAGCATAGGCGTCGTAGGGGTTCAGGACCCGGGTGAAGCCGGAATCGTCCAACTGCGCCGCGGGCGCAGCCAGAGTGATCCTGGTCTCCGAGTCGGGAACCTGTTTCACACACACGGCAATCTTCATGGTTCCTCCATATAAGGGGCTTATCCATTGAATCATTGACTGGAATTACAGGCCCTACAATAAAAGGTCCAGCGGGGTCCGTCAATATGGTGCCTGCGCCTGGTTCCCGGCAAAACCGGTGGCACAATGCCGGGCGGAGGGCGATTATGGGCACAGGCAGGCGTCGGCAAATCGCAGGGCAAATCAGAAAGAACAGGACCATGACCACGGAATTTGATCTGATCGTAGTGGGTGGTGGTCCTGGCGGGTACGTTGCGGCCCTGCGCGGCGCCCAGTTGGGAATGCGCACGGCCCTGATCGAAAAGGATGATCAGCTGGGCGGCACCTGCCTGTTGCGCGGTTGCATCCCCACCAAGGCCCTGCTGCACGCAGCCGATGTCTGGCGCCTCTGCAGCAAAGGGGCGCGCACCTTCGGGATCCAGGTGCCGGAAGCCACTTTTGATTGGAAAAAAATCCAAAAAAGGCGGGCCCTGGCGACCACCAAAGGCAGCAAGGGCGTGGCCCTGCTGTTGCAGGAAGCCGGAGTCACGGTACTGCGCGGGCATGGCCGCCTGGCTGGGCCCGGCCGCGTGAGCGTAGAGGGGCCGGATGCCCCACCGGTTGTCTCGGCGCCCAAAATCATCCTGGCCACCGGATCAAAACCGGCGGGCTTGCCAGGCATTGAAGTGGACGGCGACCGGGTTTGGCATAGCGATCACCTGTTGGGTTGCACGGAGGTGCCCAAGTCGATGATCGTCCTGGGAGCCGGGGCGGTGGGGCTGGAATTGGCCTCGATCATGCAGTCTTTTGGCTGCCGCGTGACCCTGGTGGAACTGGAATCCCAAGTGTTGCCGCTGGAAGACGCGGACTGTGCCCAGGAGGTGACCCAGGCGCTCAAGCGACAAGGCATGAAGGTGCACACCCAAACCCGGGCCCGGGAAATCGAAGTTCGCGCCGCGGGGGTCAAGTGTGTTCTGGACGACCGCGCCGCGGGGACCCGCTCGATTGCTGAAGCTGAATATCTGCTGGCAGCGGTGGGACGGCGCCCGCTGACCAGGGACCTGGGCCTCGACTCGGTGGCCGTGGTGGTCGATCGGCGCGGCTACCTGCAGGTCGACAGCGCCATGCAGACTCCCCAAGAGGGCCTGTATGCCATCGGTGATATCGTGCCCACGCCGCAGTTGGCCCACGTGGCCAGTCATGAAGCTTTGGTGGCCGTAGCGCACGCCGCGGGTCAATCGGTGGCGCCGGTGCGTTACCATCGCGTGCCGTCCTGCACCTATAGCCACCCGGAAGTCGCTTCGGTGGGCTTGACCGAAGCCGCTGCGGCGCAGGCCGGACACCTGCTCAAGTGCGGTCGATTCCCTTTCAGCGCCTTGGGGAAAGCCGCGATTCTCAACGAGCCCCGGGGATTCATCAAGGTCGTCAGCGATCAGGAATCCGGGCAGGTTCTGGGCGTGCATATGGTCGGCGCCCGGGTGACTGAAATGATCGCTGCGGCCACCACGGCCTTTGGATTTGGCGCTGATCTGGAAACCTGGAATGAAGTCATCCATCCGCATCCCACCTTGAGCGAGGCGCTGGGCGAAGCCCTCCTGGCCGCCTCGGGTAGGCCCCTGCACGGCGGTGGTTCATGAGCCTGAAAGCTGAGCTGGATGACAAACTGCGGGCTTTGCTGGGGCCCGATGGCTACCTGGTCGATGAGGCGGCGCGGTTCGTATATGCCCGGGATGCCTCACACATGACCCTTGGCACGCCGCGCGGCGTTGCTCTGCCCAAGACGGTTGCAGAATTGGCCGGCGCGGTTGCCCTGTGCACCAGTGCCGCAGTGGCGGTTGTGGCGCGAGGCAGTGGCACCGGACTGAGCGGCGGCGCCTTGCCGCCCGATGGGGCGGTGGTCATGGGCACTGGCCGCCTGCAAAAATTGGGAATGGTCAATTCGGCCTGGGGCAGCGTGCAGGCCGAAGTGGGCGTTCTGAATGAAAAAGTCTCGCAACATGCCCAGGCCCATTCGTTTCATTTCGCGCCGGACCCATCGAGCCAGTCGGCGGCGGCGCTTGGCGGCAACATTGCCGAGAACGCCGGCGGCCCGCACTGCCTGCGGCACGGGGTAACCCTGCGGCATCTGCGCCGTTTGGCCTGGGTGGATCCCGAGGGGCAGATCCACCTGACGGGCCGCGGTGTGCCGGGCGAGCGCGGCTTGGATCTGGTGAGCCTGATGTGTGGCAGTGAAGGCACATTGGGCATCGTGATCCAGGCTGATCTCAAACTGGTGCCCAACCCTGATTCGGTCCGCACCCTGCTGGCATTTTTCCCCGACTTGGTCGAGGCCACCCAAGCGGTGGGCACGTTGTTGGGTGAGGGCCTTTTGCCGGTGGCGGTGGAGATGGTGGACCAATCGATGTTGAGGGCGGTCGAGGCGGCCTTTGCCTTTGGTTTTCCCACCGACGTTGAGGCGGCCATGATCGTCGAGTTTGCCGGCCCGGCGGCACTGGTTGTTGAAGATGGGCACCGGGCCGAAGCACTGCTGCGGGAGGCGGGCGCACGCGAATTGCAACTGGCCGCCGACGAAAGCGAGCGCGCCGAGTTGTGGAAGTGCCGCAAGAAAGCATTCGGTGCGGTGGGGCGGTTGGCGCCCAGCTACGTGACCATGGATGTGGTGGTGCCCCTGGGGCATTTGCCGGGATTGGTGCAGGAGATCCAGACCATCAAGGCTCGCCACGGCGTTGAAGTGGCCACCGCCTTTCACGCGGGTGATGGCAACCTGCATCCGGGCGTCCACTACGATGACCGCGACACCGAGGCCACCAGGGCAGCCCACGCGGCGGCTGACGAGATCATCGCCGCGGCCCTTGCCCGCGGCGGCAGCGCCACTGGTGAACACGGTGTGGGGGTTGAAAAACTGCACGTCCTGCCCTGGCAGCTGGACGCCGTCACGGCGCGCCTGCACCACGAAATCAAAAGGGCCTTTGATCCGAGTGGATCGTTGAATCCGGGCAAACTGCTGCCCGATCCGACAGCGCAATTTGCGCCTCTCAAACCCGTGCCCACTGCGGTGGAATTCGCGTGGCCAAGCCTGACGGTGACCGCTCCGGCGAGCACCCGTCTATCTGTGATTCAAGAGCAGGCCCTGGAGCGGGGATTGTGGGTGCCGGTCGGGCTGGCCGGAACCGCCGACGCCTATGGCCTGGCTCACGACCCGACCGTGGGAGAATTGTTGGATCACTTGCTGGCCGGCCCATTGTTGTTCGCCTCGGGCACTGCCCGGGACTTTCTGCTGGAGAGTTGGGCCGCCACCGGCGCGGGTGAAGTTTTCCACTGCGGGGCGCCTGTCTTCAAAAATGTGGCGGGGTATGGATTGGCCCACATGCTGTGCGGCTCCGGGGGTGTCTACGTTCGGCATCTGGCGGCGACCTTTGCCTTGCGGCCGCATCCCGAAAGCGCCGTCGTGCTGAGACTCCAGAGCATCGATGAACCTGCCCCCGAGGGCTTGGGAGACTTGGCTGCGCTTTGGACCTGGCTTGCCACCCGCAACGACCGCTTGGCCGACAGTCAAGTGGCCTCAGACCCACAGCACGGTGTGTTTGTCTTTCTGGCGGGCCGCAACCGATCCTGGGATTTGGCACAAGCCGCCGACGAGTTGCAGGCCATGCTGGGGCCGGATGTGTGGCGGGTCAAAGTTGACTATTCGGGATCCTTTGCTGAAGTGGGGCGGTGGTTGGCAGACGCGCCGTTGCCGCCTTGGATGCTGAGCGCAGCAACCTGGTCAACTCTTGCTCCCTTGCCTGAGAACACGAATTCCGTTGGGATCGATCGGGCTGCCAATTATTTTCGGCAGGCACAGTCGGGTTTGACCTGGGTGCCAGGGTCGGCGCCGTCCTTGCCGGGCTGGCATGCAGAAAAAGTGATTGGCGACGGCCTCATGACCGGTTCTCCACCGCCAGCCCCGGATATTCCGGTGCACCTGCTGCGGCGTTTGAAAACCATTTTTGATCCGGCCGCCCAATTGGTTTGCCCTGATTGGTTGGAAGCTGTGGAGGGTCGCGATGGATGATCGCCGTGCCGCCTTGGCCGACCTGTTGCGCAGCTGCGTGCAGTGCGGATTGTGCCTGCCCCACTGCGCCACCTATCTGTCGTCGGGCAACGAGGTCCAGTCGCCGCGGGGACGGCTGCAGCTGCTCGGCAGCCTGTGGGATCAACGGCCCGATGCGGCGCCCGACTCATATTTGGCCGCGTTTGATCAGTGCATCGGCTGCCGCGCCTGCGAGACGGTATGCCCCAGCGGCGTCCCCTTTACAATCTTGGAATAT
Source organism: Candidatus Krumholzibacteriia bacterium (assembly GCA_016744275.1). Taxonomy (GTDB): domain Bacteria; phylum Krumholzibacteriota; class Krumholzibacteriia; order LZORAL124-64-63; family LZORAL124-64-63; genus JAGRNP01. The sequence continues at coordinate 7,490 of JADGEP010000051.1, forward strand.
GGTCAGCACCTGGCAGCCAATGGGCAGGGCCGCAGCGACGCCGTGCGACCAGCCCCAGCGGTGCCCGGCCCTGTGCTGCGCCGGCTGGATTCGCCGGGCTTTCTGAATGCGCTTCGGATTGCCGGCAGTGTGGGCCGCGGTGTTGCGTCAGCCGTTGGCGGGAGCACGTGGCGCCGGAAAATGGCGGCTGGTCCGAAACCGGTAGCCGAATTGTCTCGCCTTTTGAGCAGCATGCCGCAAAGCCCCATTGGTGGCGGCCTCGGGCCGAGCGCGCGGCGCGACAGTAGGCTCAATCGACCAACCGCTGATCTCAGACGAACTGGTGTTTTTCACAGGCTGCGCCAATGCCGGACTTTTGCCAGCAACGAGCCGGCGTTTACTGGCGTCGTTGGCTGCCGCTGGCTACAAGGTCCGCATACCAGGGGGGCAGGAATGTTGCGGAGCATTGGCGGTCCACACCGGCAGACCTGGCCGCGTGGCACGACTCAGGTGCCGCAATGAGTCCACGCTGGGAGGGGAATACAAACGCCAGCCCATTATTGTGGAAGCGGCAGGCTGTGGACAGGAACTCAAGTCCTATGGCCCCGAAATCTCAGAGCGCATCACAGATGCAGTTGAGGTATTGGCGGACTCGCCCCAGCCGACCTTGCGCTCGGTGCCCTTGCGGGTGGCATTCCATGACCCCTGCCACGCGCGGCACGGCCAGGGATTGATCGCCGCGCCACGCCAATTGTTGTCAGCCATTCCAGACCTGCAATGGCAAGAGGCTGTGGATATAGAAGTGTGCTGCGGCAGTGGTGGGGCGTGGGGGTTGAGGTATCCGGAAATGTCGCTGGACCTGGCCCGGCGCAAGGCGGCTGATCTGGCGGCGGGTGGCCCAGATCTGATCGTTACGACCAACCCCGGTTGCCTGGGTCAAATCGCCGATGGCCTGGCTCTTGAGGCTCCGGGTTTGCCGATATTGCCATTGACGGACCTGTGGTGGTACGCCACTCAAATCCCGGATCAATAGTTCAACAACCAGTGGCAGGTCATCGCGAATGGGCATGAAAGAGGCCGCTGCCTTTTGGCAGCGGCCTCTTCATTTCCGAATGCTCTAAACCTGGACCTCTAGAAACCCATCGTGAAGCCCGCAGACATGCTCCAAGCATGACTATTGCTCCAGACCGTTTCGGTATCGGGCCATTTCTCATCGTCCTCAGTCATGAAGATGCGCCAGGCCCACTCAAATTCCAGGGCCATCTTCTGATTGATTTCGTATTCGGTGCCGACGCCAAAGGTGAAGGCCATGTTGTCGCCTTCAAAAGGATTTAAGCCCTCGGTCAGTACGGTCGATCCCCGGCCTGACTCGTTGAGCGACCAGCTGGCTTGCCCGATGGCTCCGCTCAAGTAGGGGTTAAAATTGCTGTCGGGCATCATGATATTGCCCAAATAACCCATGCCGCCAATTTCAATGCCGTCCAACTGCAGGTAGGATTCTCCGTTCAAACCGAAGCCGGAAAACGGATCAAGCTTGAGAGGGTCGTCGGTGTAGTTGAAGCCGCCGCGGTAGTAGCGAACGAAGACGTTGAACTCGTCCATTACAAACCATTTGACCGTGGCATCGAAGTTGGGCGTGCCGCGGGTGAGGTCGTTCATGGTCAAGACGTCGTCCTGAGTCACGTGCAAAGCCAACCAGTAACTGGCGCGGGCCGTGACACCAAACGTGTAGTCGTGGCGCAGACGAGCCGGAACCTTGGGCTCGGCGCTGGCAGCGCTCGGATCCACCTCGGAACCCGGCACGCGCTTGAACCGCACGAACCGACTGTTGCCGTGGAGGGAGAACGTGCCGGTCACCCGATCATCACCCGCAACGTAGGATCCGCTGAAATGAAGAGGGAAGGGCGCACTGGCCGGCTTGAAAGTGAAGCTGATCCGGGTTTCGGTGACCTTGAGGTTCGAGACGGTGGTCTCGCCTATGGTCGGATCCTCGAGGGTGCCGGTCCAGTTGTTGCCTTCTTTGCTGAGGCTCAGGTTGATATCAACCTTGTCGCCGTCGGGAGTCTTGACCTCGCCGACCCATTGACCCGCCGGTGTGGTCCCCGCCAGGGCGGTCATTGCAAACAGGAAGGTCCCACAAAGGACCATCATAACAACAGCATACCGAACCCTGGGATGGATTCCCTGAGACATTTGCGCTCTCCTCACGAATAGACTCCAATTAAGCCGTCTGGGGTGGTGTGTGAGAATATACAGTTTGGGCTGATGGTTGTCCAATCGCTTGTGAAAGAGGCCCAAAAGGGGTTTCAATGGCGCAAACGGGCCAGATCACGAAAACTTGCCTTAACTGACAAAATGTTCAATATCACTCTTGCATTTGAGGTCCCGGATTCGGTATACTAAGAAGCGAGGTGGAGATCGTCCAGTCTGTCCCGGTTCGCCGAGGGCGGTTCGGTCGTCTCTCTTTCGCACTTTTCGATGCGGGTTTTCACAGGGTCTTGGCTGGATTCTCGTGAAGAATTCGAAGTTGTTTTAAAGGTCTCAGAGGTTTGAGTCGCCTTCTGTACGCTGGAGAAACAGTCTTCGCCCGCATCGATAATTTTTTGCCTACAGGTTTCATAACCTGTAGGTTTGCTTTATCTGGGAATATTGAGCGCCCCCTGCTGCTCGAGAAACGCTCCCCAGTGAGTCCGTCCTTACCGGATGAGTCCGTCCTTACAAGAAGAGTCCGTCCATACAAAGAGCCGGCCCCGGCCCCTGCGCCACGTCCCGGCGGAGGAAAATGCCATGAGCGAAGCCGCCGCATCCACCAGGACTTCCCGTCCCACCCTCGAATTTCTGCACGCCTTGCCCAAGGCCGAGCTGCATGTCCACCTCGATGGGTCATTGCGCTTGAGCACCGTGCGCGAGTTGTCGGCCCGCCACAATCTGGGATTTGATTTCCAGACCGACGAAGATGTCCGGGCTGTTTGTCAGGTGCCCGACGATTGCGAAAGCCTGGTGGATTACCTGCGGGTATTTGACATCACGTTGCAATTGATGCAGGAAAAAGACGAGCTGACCCGCATCGCCTATGAGCTGGCCGAAGATGCGCACCAGGAAAACGTGCGCTACATGGAAGTTCGCTATTCACCATTGCTGCATTTGAAAAAAGGCCTCAGCTACGACGAGATCGTCGCGGCGGTGCAAGAGGGCCTGGACCTGGCCCGGCGCCAATACGGCATCATTTGCGGCCAGATCATCTGCGGCATCCGGCACATCTCCACTGAATCCAGTCTGGATCTGGCCGACCTGGCCGTGCGTTGGAAGGGCCGCGGCGTGGTGGGATTTGATCTCGCCGGTGCCGAGGGCGGCTTTCCGGCCAAAGACCACATCGAAGCCTTTTACAAAGTTCTGAACAACAACATCAACATCACCATTCATGCTGGCGAGGCCTTTGGTGCGCCTTCGATCCATCAGGCGCTACACTATTGCCGGGCCCACCGCATCGGCCACGGCACCCATTTGAATGAAGATCCCGAGTTGATGGCCTGGGTGAACGACAACCGTATTCCGGTGGAAGTGTGCCTGGCGAGCAACCTGCAGACCAAGGCGATTCCCGACTACCAAAGCCATCCCATCCGGCAATTTATGGCCGACGGATTGCGCGTGACGCTCAATACGGACAACCGCCTGGTCAGCGGCACCACGGTGACCAACGAGTACCGCTTGGCGGTGGAGAATTACGACCTGAATGAAGACGAAGTGCTGACCCTGGTGATGAACGGGTTCAAGTCGGCATTCCTGCCATTGCGTGAAAAATCGGATCTGGTGGATCAGGTGTTGGCCGAATTTGCCAGCCTGGGTGCCAATTTCAGCGGTGAGATTTCACGGCGGCGGCGCATTCAGATTTGAGCGGATGCGGTCAGGATTGTGTTTAGCCGTGCAGCCAGGCCACGGCCAGCGCAACATCCAGCATAGCCCAGAGAGCCAGAGCGCGGTACATGCCGTGCTCGTGCTTTTTATCGCTCCAGTTGTTGGCCTGTACCCACCACCAAATCAAGTGCCCGCACCAAAGGCCAGCGATGGCCAGCAAAAGTCCCGACCATTGCCCGCGGTCCGCGATTTCGCATCCGGCCCAGAGGGCTGCTGTGGCGCCCACGCCCAATCCCAGAGCCAATGCCAATGACCGACGCACGCCCAAAGCCGTCGTGAGGGTCTGGTCGCCGCGCCGCAGATCGTCGGCCGTCTGGTAGATCTGGGTGAGCGGATAAAATGACCCAAAAAGCAGGCTAAAGCCGATTGTGAACCACCAGCTGGAAGCCGTAGGGCTGCTTTGTGTTAGTGTCCAGATGCCTGCGAAGGTGGTGGCCCCGCCATAGCCCACCATATTGACCAAGAGATCCCAGCCCGGGCGGGATTTCAAGCGCACGGCGGGGTGGGAATAAAGCACTGACAGGAGGCCACAGGCAGCCACCACAGCGCCAAACACCGGGCCCACGACCACGGCGCCCAGGAGGGCTCCGGTCAACATCAGGCCCAGGGAAAACCCTGCCAGCCAGGACGGTGGTTGGGGCGGCGTCGCCAGGTAGGCCACCGCGGTGGTGTCCCGGTCATAGGCGCTGTTGTAGGCGAGGGTGCCGCCGTTGAGCAGGACCACCCAGGCCAACCATGCCACCGCTACTTGCAGGCCGTCCAAACCGGCCACCCAGGCGCTCCAACCGGAATCGATCACGGGCACGGCCAACAGCATGCTGACGACAAATTGAGCGGTGAGAATGGGCCATTGTCGGGGGCGCATCAGGCGCCAGGCAGCACCACGACCCGTTGGCTGATTGTCTGTTTTGGGTTCTTTCGATCCGGCAGGTTTCGTCATCGATTGACCGCAACGCGATCGGCCTCGGGCGTGGGGGCCACCAGTTCCAATTGCTGCTGCAGCCAAGCCAGGTCCAGGGTGGCGTTGACACACATGCGTTCCATGCCAGCCAGTGGCGCCAGCAGGGCGGGGCACTCCGGCACGCTGCGCAACGCCTTGATCATGCGGTCATGACAGGCCGAGGCCACGATCACGTCCGGCTTTTCGCGCCGGGCCATGTCAAAAGCGATGTGGCTGCGGAAGGCGACCAGGGCTTGCAGTCCATGGCGGGCGCAGATGGCCGCCACGTCGCCCAACGGGCATTCCATGCAGCTTAGGCATTCGGTCTGAGAGGCCTGCACATCAACCCGGCAACCCACCTTTTTCACGCAGCGAGGCATGATCAGCAGCACCTTTTGGGCCGGATGCGCCGCCAGGTGACGGGCCACACGGCGATTGTTGTCCGACACCAACCAGGCGATGCAACGGTCCTCGAGATTGCCAAAGGGCCGCAGCGTCCAGCGCAGGGCAGCAACCAGGCTGGCGTATCCCGGGCGCTGCCAGGGGGAGCGAAAGACCGGGCTCATGGCGTGTCTCCGGCCAATTGCCGGGCCAGCCACTGGCGCCGGATGGCAAAGGCCATGACCCCAAAACTGACCGCCACGTTGAGGGAATGCTTGCTGCCGGCCATGGGGATCTCGACCGAGTGGTCGGCCATTTCCAGAATTTCCGGCCGCACGCCCTGCACCTCGTGGCCGACGACAAAGACGTGGGGGAAAGGGTAGGAAAAATCATCCCAATGCTCGGCCGTCTCGGTCTGTTCCAGGGCAATGACGGACAATCCCCGGTTTTTCAGGTCACCGACGGCCTCCAGAGAGTCTTTCCAGTAGCTCCAGGGTACGCTCAAGGTCGCGCCCAGAGCGGTCTTTTCGATATCGGGTCGCGGGGGCGTGGCGGTCATGCCGCAGAGACAAAGGCCGCCCAGGGCCACCGCATCAGCAGTGCGGAACATGGAACCCACATTCCAGACGCTGCGGATGTTGTCCAACAGGGCGTACGAAGGCATGCGGCCGTTGGTGGCGGTCCAGGGGGTCTGGTCGGGGCCTGAGGCGGCCGATGTGGGGTGCAAATCCATGATGAAGACATATTGGCCCACGCCAGGAGGTTTGGCAACTCCTGGCCCGCAAAAAAGAAGATTCCCGGGGTAAACCTGAGGCGGCAGCGGTCGATAACCTACGGGACAACAATAGAGCAACTCCCAGCCGAGGACCGTGCCCGTTTCATGAAACGCAAAACCGTCAGCTTGTGTGTGATTGCCAGGGACGAAGAAGCCACCATTGGGATGGCTATCAAATCCGTTCTGGCACTGGTGGATGAAGTGATCGTGGTTGACACCGGTTCGCGCGACAATACCCGCATCATCGCTGAGGGTTACGGCGCCCGTGTGGTCGATGTGGCCTGGGAAGACGACTTCTCGGCGGCGCGCAATATGGCCCTGAACGAAGCGGGCTGCGATTGGGTGCTCTTTCTGGATGCCGACGAATATCTGCAACCGGTGCGGCCGGTCGAATTCCAGCGTCTGTTGCACGATCCGGCAGTGGCCGGATATCGCCTGCGCATGATCAGCGCCGATGTGACCGAAGTTGAGGCCGAAGAAAACCGCGTGCGCTTGTTCCGCAACGCCGCCGAAGTGCGCTTCCAGTACCCGATCAACGAACGCATCATGCCGGCCCTGGGCGAATGGGCCCTGAACCAGGGGCTGAAAGTGCTGGAGACCGATCTGGCCATCATGCACGAGCCAAGCGACCACGAAGGCCGCGCCCGCAAGCGAGAGCGCAACC
>JADGEP010000520.1 GCA_016744275.1 Candidatus Krumholzibacteriia bacterium
CGATGATATCGCCTTGCCGCGGTTGGCGCAGGGCCGGCAGTTGCAGCACTGGCAATTCATCAATCAGAGTTTTGCTGCCAATGCGAATCCGTTCGGGCGTCTTGGCGCCATACAGAAACTTGTTCACAAACAGATAGTCACCGATCTGCAGTGTCTCCAGCATCGACCCGGTCGGGATGCGGAAGGCCTGAAACAGGAACTGGCGCAACAACAGGGCAATCAGCAAAGCCACACCGATGGACTTGGCGTACTCCAGAAACACGTTCTGCTTCGGCGGTTTCCCTTTGCCCTTTTTACCCTTGCCTACCGGCTTGCCTTCGGCATCCAGGATGACATCTTCGGTGCTGTTCTTGCGGCGGTTCTTCTTGCCCATTTCATCTCCCGGCCGGATGTGCCCAGCCTGCTCTATGTTCATTGATCGGGTGGCGACGCGCTCAGCGCTCGACTTTCAAGACCGCCAGGAAGGCTTCCTGTGGAATTTCCACACTGCCCACCTGCTTCATGCGCTTCTTGCCCTCTTTTTGTTTCTCCAGCAATTTGCGCTTACGCGAAATATCGCCGCCATAACACTTGGCTGTCACATTTTTGCGGAAGGCCTTGACCGTCGTACGGGCCAAAACCCGGGTCCCCACTGCAGCCTGGATGGCCACCACGAACATCTGCCGCGGAATCAATTCCTTCAACTTCTGACACAGCTTCAAACCCCAGCTGTAGGCATTGTCCCGATGCACGATACAAGTCATCGCATCGACCATGTCTCCGTTGATCAGGATATCCAGGCGCACCAGATCGTCGGCCTGATTGCGCGTGTATTCATAATCCAAGGAGGCGTACCCCTTGGTCACGGATTTCAGTTTGTCGTAATAGTCGACCACCAACTCATTGAGCGGCAGGTCAAATTCGATATTCACCCGTTCGGTATCCAGGTATTCCATCTTGGTCTGCACGCCACGCCGTTCGAGGCTGATGCGAATCACCGCGCCCACGTATTCCTTGGGCGTGATCACCGCCGCGCGCACGATGGGTTCGCGGATCTCTTCGATGTATTTCACGTCCGGCAACAGCGCCGGGTTTTCACAAAGTTCAACGGAGCCATCCTTGAGCAGGATCTCGTACTCCACGTTGGGCAGCGTGGCGATGAGATTCAGATCGTACTCGCGCTCCAAACGTTCCTGGATGATCTCCATGTGCAGCAAGCCCAGAAAACCGCAACGGAAACCAAACCCCAAAGCGGCGCTGGTTTCTTTTTCCCAGGTCAAGGCGGCGTCGTTCATCTGCAGTTTTTGCAGAGCCTCAAAGAGGTCATCGTATTGGTCGTTATCGGTCGGGTACATGCCCGAGAAGACCATGGGTTTGGCTTCGACGTAGCCCTCAAGAGGCCCGTCACAAGGGTTTTCCACCAGAGTCACCGTATCGCCCACGCGCACGTCCCGCACATCCTTGGCACCGGTGGCGATGTAGCCGACTTCACCGGCGCTGAGATCTTTCTGGGCAATTCGGTCCAGGCGGAACCATCCGATCTCGCCCACTTCGAATTGTTTCTCATTGCCGAAGAGCTTGATCTTCTCGCCTTTTTGGACCGTGCCCTGGAAGAGGCGCACGTAGGCCACCGCCCCCACGTAGGGATCAAAAATGCAGTCAAAAATCAGCCCCCGCGGCGGCAGATCCGGATCACCCGTGGGCGCGGGCACCTGGTCAATGACCGCCTCTAGCAGCTCGTCCACTCCGGCGCCCGTCTTGCCACTGACCAACAGAATTTCATCAGGGTCGCAGCCGATCAGATCGATAAACTGCTCCATCACGTAGTCAACCCGCGCCGCCTGCAGATCGATCTTATTGATGACCGGAATGATGGTCAGATCGTGCTCCATCGCGAGGTACAAATTGTTGATCGTTTGCGCCTGCACGCCCTGCACGGCATCGACGACCAGCAGGGCTCCTTCGCAAGCGGCCAAACTGCGGCTGACCTCATAGTGGAAATCGACGTGGCCCGGCGTATCGATCAGGTTCAGGGTGTGGACACCCCTGCCGGGCGAGTCGTAGTCCATGCGGATGGGATGGCTCTTGATAGTGATGCCGCGCTCGCGCTCGAGATCCATCGAATCGAGGGTCTGTTCCTGCAGCTGCTTGCCCTTAAGGGTCCCGGTCTGCTCCAACAGCCGATCAGCCAGGGTGCTCTTCCCGTGGTCAATGTGGGCTATGATGCAGAAATTGCGGGTTTTATCGCGGTTCAGGGCCATGTTCGGTTTTAGCCGCCTTGCAGGTCTGGGGAACATTTATCAGAAATAGATCATTGCCAGCAGGCACCTCGTCCAGACGCCGGATTCCCGGGCAGAACAATACGTCCGGCCGACTGCGACCCGACGTTGGCCCAAAAGA
>JADGEP010000521.1 GCA_016744275.1 Candidatus Krumholzibacteriia bacterium
CCGAATGGCGGGCAGCCGGTATCGGCGCGTTTGTAAATATGCGCAGCAACGTATTGACGGAATTGAACTCCGTTCTCGACCGGATGGAGGAGCAGTCATGAGCCACATTCCTGATTTCACCAACTTGGATTTCCTGGCCACCAACGAAAATGGTACGGCCGCTCCTGAACGCTGGGCCACCGAGGTGCGCCGCGCCACCAGCCAGGAGCCTGAAGAACTGGCTCTGACGACCAATGAACAGATCAAGGTGCGCCCCCTTTACCGGGCCGTCGACACAGCCAATTGTGAGCACCTGGGATTTGTGGCGGGCATGCCTCCGTTCCTGCGCGGACCCTATGCCTCGATGTATGTCACCCGGCCCTGGACCGTGCGCCAATACGCCGGTTTTTCCACCGCCGAAGAGAGCAACGCATTCTACCGGCGCAACCTGGCAGCGGGACAAAAAGGCTTGTCAGTGGCCTTTGATCTGGCGACCCACCGTGGCTACGACAGCGATCACCCGCGGGTGGTGGGCGATGTGGGCAAAGCCGGTGTGGCGATCGATTCGGTCGAAGACATGAAGGTGCTGTTTGATCGCATTCCCCTGGATCAGATGTCCGTTTCAATGACCATGAACGGTGCCGTATTGCCGGTGATGGCCTTCTATATCGTGGCAGCCCAGGAGCAGGGCGTGGGTCTGGACCAGTTGAGCGGCACGATCCAGAACGACATCCTCAAAGAGTACATGGTTCGCAATACCTACATCTACGGCCCCGAATTCAGCATGAAGATCATCGCTGACATTTTCGCCTACACGGCAGAAAACATGCCGCGGTTCAACAGCATTTCCATCAGTGGCTACCATATGCAAGAGGCCGGGGCGACCGCCGATCTGGAGTTGGCTTACACCTTGGCCGATGGCCTGGAGTACGTGCGAACGGGACTGAAAGCTGGCCTGGATATTGACAAGTTTGCGCCGCGCTTGAGCTTCTTCTGGGCTGAGGGCACGAACTATTTCATGGAAATGGCCAAGTTGAGGGCTGGCCGGTTGTTGTGGGCCAAGCTGCTCAAGCAGTTCAACCCGCAAAACCCCAAGTCATTGGCCTTGCGGACACATAGCCAGACCTCCGGTTGGTCATTGGCAGAGCAGGACCCTTTCAACAACGTGGCGCGCACCTGTATCGAGGGCATGGCTGCGGCCTTGGGCGGCACCCAATCGTTGCACACCAATGCTCTGGACGAAGCCATCGCGCTGCCGACAGACTTCTCGGCCCGCATCGCTCGCAATACCCAGCTTTACCTGCAGGCCGAAACAGGAATCTGCCGCACGGTCGACCCCTGGGGTGGTTCCTGGTATCTTGAAAGCCTGACCCATGAGATCATGCACAAGGCGTGGGCTCATCTGGAAGAAGTGGAAGAGCACGGCGGCATGGCTGCGGCCATCAGCACGGGCTTGCCCAAGATGCGCATCGAAGAGGCTTCGGCCCGGCGCCAGGCCCACATCGATTCGGGCCAGGAAATCATCGTGGGTGTGAATCGCTACCGCCTGGAGAAGGAAGAGCCCCTCGAGATTCTCGAGGTGGACAACACCGAAGTACGCCGGCAACAAGTGGCGCGGTTGGATGAATTGAAAGCGGGCCGTGAAGCGGTCGCGGTGAAGTTGTCCCTGGATGCGATCACGCGCTGCGCCGAAACCGGCAATGGCAACCTGTTGGCCCTGTGCGTGACGGCGGCCAAGTGCCGCGCCACGCTGGGTGAGATTTCGGATGCCATGGAAGCCGTATCGGGTCGGCATCAGGCAGAGATTCGCACCATCAGCGGCGTGTATTCGGCCGAGTTTGGCCAGGAGGAAACGACCATCGAGGAAGTGAAACAGATCCGGGTGATGATCGACGCCTTTGCCGGCAATGAAGGGCGCCGTCCGCGCATTCTGGTGGCCAAAATGGGCCAGGACGGTCACGACCGCGGCGCCAAAGTGGTGGCCACCGCTTTTGCCGATCTGGGTTTTGATGTCGATGTCGGGCCGCTGTTCCAGACTCCGGAAGAAACGGCGCGGCAGGCGGTCGAAAATGATGTTCACATCGTGGGCATGAGCAGCCTGGCAGCAGGCCACAAGACATTGCTGCCTCAACTGATGGCTGAACTCAAGAAGCTGGATCGAGAAGACATCATGGTCATCTGCGGCGGCGTGATTCCGGCTCAGGATTATGATTATCTGCGAGAGAATGGAGCGGCGGCGGTGTTTGGACCGGGCACGGTCATTCCTGTGGCGGCACGCAAGCTGCTCGAAGAATTGAATCGGCGATTGGGGTATTGCTAGTTTGAGTGAAAAAAGGGACAAAAGTGGCAAGAAGAAATCAGCGCTGAATGTGCGCCCGGGAGT
>JADGEP010000522.1 GCA_016744275.1 Candidatus Krumholzibacteriia bacterium
CTCGCATCCTCTGCCTGTTGCACGCGAAAACCCTGTTTCGACAGATAATCTGCCAACGGTTCGCGCAACGAAGCTTCATCATCGACCAGTAAGATATGAGGTTTTCCAGACATATTCTCGCGCATGATGATGCCCTATCACAAGATGCAAGAAAAGGAACGGACCGCCGGCTGATTGGGGGAGGGAGAATGCCGACGATCCGTTCGCTCACGCCGGTGGCCAGTGCGATACGGTAGAGTTCGTTCTGGCAGTGCACGTTCAAGCCGGGGTCGCAGTCGGCGTTGCAGACGCCGAGATAGACGGCTTCGCCGTCGTCGTCGATGGCTGCCACCAGATAATACCAGTCGCCGGCCGGCGGCGTATCGTCACACGAGGCACCAGGATGCGCCACCGTGAAGACGGCCTTGCCCGCTGTCGGGCGGAAGATGGCCGCCGTATCGCGGTACACGACATAGTGGGAAATGCCCGACTCTGTCGCCGCTTGCCAGGTCAACCGCACCTGTCCGCTGCCCAGATCAGTCAGGGCCGCACCAGATACCGCAGCTGGGGCCACAAAGGAGGCCAACGGTCCGCCCATCAGGCCAATGTCGGCGCAGGTGCCGTCGGGATCCTGGCAGCCAGGATCATCGGCGCCGCCATCCACGTTGGGCGAGTATTCGCCCAGGCCAAAGTCGCCGGCCGCCAGATCGACAAAGAGCGGGTCCAAACCAAACGTATGGCTGCCCGCCGGATTGGAGAGGTTGTCGCCACCAATATTGTTCCAGATGTTGTTCCAGTTCTCGGTGGCCTCGGCCCCGCCTACCATCAGTCCGCCACCGGCATTTTCGAGAATCATATTGTTGCGCACCACCGTCGGCCCGGCACCCAACAGGAACACGCCGCCAACGCTGCCGGCGCTGTTGCCATCAAACTGGCAATTTTCCACCACGCCGCTGGCTGAAAATGCACTTACGGCTCCGCCAATATTGGGCGCCTCATTGCCCTGGGCCCACACGTTGCGCAAGTCCAAGCTTGTTCCGTTGGCACTGATACCACCGCCATTGCCTGACAACGTGCTGTTGCCCCGCAATTGCACCCTGCGCATGGCCAATGATCCGCCACTGGCCGCAATCGCTCCGCCACCTTCGCGGCCGCGGTTATTGCGCAGCTCCACACCTGCAAAAGAAGCCTGGCCGTCGTCCAGGTACAAAGCGCCGCCAAATCCGGCCGCACCATTGTTGACCACGGTTCCGCCGGTCACACTCACGGTGGAATTTTCGACATACAGAGCGCCGCCAAGATTGGAGGTCAGGCTGTCGCTCAAGACATTGACGCTGAAATTGCAATCGGTGAAGGCCACATCGGCCGCACCAAACACACCGACGGCCCCACCGCTACTGGCGATGTTGCCGGTGAATTCGCAATTCTCAAACACGGGAGACCCGCCCACCACGCAAGCCGCCCCACCATAGCCAACTCCCAACCCCACAGCCGCGCGGTTGTTCACGAACTCACAATTGCTGATCGTTGGCGAAGCGTCTTTGGTGTACAAGGCACCACCGTGCTGTCCACCCACCGGCTCGGAACTGTTGCCGCCATTGCAGTCATGCAGGATAAAATTGTCCAGCTGGCCAAAGTCGCCGGCGCCGGCAAAAATGTGCACCGCCGAGCTGCCGCCCTGCAGTCGGCTCGGATGAGCCGCGCGGTCCTGCACCGTAAAACTTTCATTCCAGGACCCCAGCACTTTGACCGTCGAACTGAGGGTGACATTGCCGAGATAATCGCCCCCGGCCACCATCACGGTGTCGGTGCCGGTGCAAGCCGATACGGCATCACCAATGGTGTGGGCCGCCGTGGCGATGGATTCGAAGGGCGCCGTATTGCTGCCCTGGGTGGAAACGTAGCGGGTCTTGTGACCGATGATTTTCAGGGGATCCTTGTTGAAGCCAAAGCCTTGGTCGGTGCCCGCGCTGGGATAGACCACCAGGCTGCCGTAGTCGGTCCCCAGATTGGGCACTTGCCAGGCAAAGGTGCCGGTATTGGGCACGTTCTCCGCCACCATGATATCGTTGCAATCGCCATCAATGCCCAACCAGATGTCCACCGTAGGCACCACCGGCCCGGATGTCGTCCAATTGATGTCGGTCCACTGGTCGCCATAGAGGCCGCCCTCACCCAGGCTCGCATCCAGGGTGATCGTCACCGGCGGCGCCGTGTATTGCAGCTGGGAAACACTGCGGCCGGTCAAACCCGCGCCGTACTGCACCCAGGCGTAGCCGCCCTCGCCAAAACCGGGGCCCCAACTGTTCTTGATCAGCCAGGCTCCATTGTTGCCACAAGCGCGGTCGTCATAGCCCACGATGAGAACCAGAT
>JADGEP010000523.1:0-234 GCA_016744275.1 Candidatus Krumholzibacteriia bacterium
GTCATGATCTGGATGCCGCGTCCGCGTTGGCGCATCAGTTCATCCGAGGGTTTCCAATGTTCGTGGTCAAAGCCCGGGCCTTCGTCCAAAACCGTGATCGTGATTTGCGATTCTTCCACTTCGTAGATGACCTGAATGGGCAAGTGGTCATCCAACTCGTTGCCGTGTTCCATGGCATTGGTGCAGGCTTCAATGACCGAGGTGCCGAGTTCTTCGAGAGATTTCTGGCAACAG
>JADGEP010000523.1:244-2340 GCA_016744275.1 Candidatus Krumholzibacteriia bacterium
CCCCGAGGTACTCCATGTTGCTTGGTAATCTGATCTCTATTCTGGAACCCACATTTACCTACCCATTGTATCCGGAGAAAATGGCGCCCGCTGGCACCAACCCCCGGTGGAAATTGCCAACTGCTATCACGAGAAGCTTTGCACCGCTTCGTCTTCATCCTGGAAAGATTCGAAGACCGTGTACAGCTTAGAAACGATAAAGATGTTCTCGATACGGTCGGACACCTTCAGCAGTTTCAGTTCGCCACCGCTTTTTTTCAAGGTCGTGTATCCGGAAATGAGAATCCCCAGGCCCGTACTGTTGACCCATTTCACTTTTTCCATGCTGACAACAACGTTGCAGCAGCCTTCATGGATCAGGGTCTTGAGCGTTTCATCGAAAGATTCGGCATCCGGGCCGCCCATCAATTTGCCACTCATTTCGAGAATGGCCACGCCATCTCTTTTGCGTTCCTTGAGCTTCACGAAGTTCTCGCTTTTCTGGTTCCGGGTCTTTTTGCCTATGAACAAAGTTTAAAAGACAATAGGCCAACTGCGGCCGTCTGTCCACTTCCGGTACAGCCGCCCCTGGTCAGTCTTCGGCGCGCAGTCCTCTCAACACGTGTTCCATATCGGCTGGCAAAGGTGCCTTAAAAGTCATTTCCTCACCGGTGGCCGGATGCGTCAGGCGCAATTCAGCCGCGTGCAACAATTGGCGATGGGTATCGCGCACCATCTGGTCAGCCTGGCGCCGGTCCAGGTTGTGAATGCCGCGGGCGCGTTTGTCTTCGCCATACATGCTGTCGCCAACAATGGGATGTCCCTTGAAGGCAAAATGCACCCTGATCTGGTGGGCGCGGCCGGTTTCCAATTCGACCCGGCAAAGCTGGACAAAACTGAAATCCTCGATCACTTCGAAGTGGGTCGTAGCGCTGCGGCCACCGTGTTCGACCACTGCCATTTTCTGGCGGAAGCGGGGATGGCGACCGATGTCCCCTGAGAGTGTGCCCTTGTCGTCGGGCCAGCGGCCCCAATTCAAGGCCATGTAGGTGCGGCCCATTTGGTGGCTTTGCAACTGATCCGCCAGATGACGATGGGCCTGCACGGTGAGCGCTATGGCCAACAAGCCACTGGTATCTCGATCCAGGCGGTGGACGATGCCCGGACGCAGCGGGTCCCCCACCTTTTTCAAGTCTCGGAAGTGATGCAACAGGCCATTGACCAGCGTGCCATCGGGGTGCCCGACCGCCGGGTGCACCACCAGGCCCACCGGCTTGTGCACAATCACGATGGGCTCATCCTGGTAGATGATGTCCAAGGGGATGTCCTGCGGTTCGGCACTCATCTCGGCCTGCACCGTGGGCTGGTACTGGACGTTTTGGCCAGGCTTGACGCGGAATCCTTTAGGACGCGGCTTGCCGTCAACCAGAACCTGGGCGGCATCCATATCCGTATGGATCCGGCTGCGGGAAACATCACCACAGGACTGAACCAAAAACTGATCCAGGCGCAGGTTGTCGTCGTCTTCGCTCACGACAAACTCGCGCAGCGCCGGGGCGTCGGTCATGGTGCACCATTTTCTGAAGTGGGGATTTCCGGTTCTGGATCAGGCTTGCGCCGGCCTTCCAGCAGAATGCAAAGAAACAGAATGGCCCCGCCAACCGAGACGCCGATGTCGGCCACATTGAAGGTGTAGAAGCGGCTGGCGCCCAGGCCCACGTCGATAAAATCGACGACATGCCCGTTGTAGAATATCCGGTCCACCAGATTGCCCAAAGCACCGCCCAAAATGGCGCCCATGGCAGCCAAACGCACCCGCAGGCGCTGGTCGGTGGGGGCGTAGAGGTAGATGATGAAAAAAGAGGCCAGGATGCTGATGCCCACCAGCGCCATCCGGCCCACCGGGAACAAACCCATGGCCGAGCCGGGATTGCGCACGTAGATGAAGCGGACTAATTCGCCGATGATATTGATCTGGGCGCGCAGGGCTTCTTCGTTGGCCAGTACGAGTCGTTTGGATACGTAATCGACGACAAAAACCAGCACTGCCCACAGCCAGGGGTGACGTTTTAAATTGCCCATCAAAGGGTGCCTGCCTCGTCCTTCTCTTTGCATTC
>JADGEP010000524.1 GCA_016744275.1 Candidatus Krumholzibacteriia bacterium
GACGAAACCTGGACCTGTCCGGATGCGGACCCCGTTCCCGCCTTGATGACACCATCGACTTGCAGTTTGGCAGCAGGAGTCAGAACGCCAATGCCAACATTGCCGGATGGCAGAGAGGTCATGTTGGCGCCATTGATCTGCCAGTCAGCATCAGCCGAACCACCGCCGGTGGCCTTGATGGTGATGTTCTGACCATTGGCGGCGATGTCGATGCCGCTGCCGGCCACCAGGGTGACATCATCCTGCACGCCCTGCAGGGATTTGACCACGGTTTCGTCGGCGACGTTCAGCGCGTACGGAACGGCGGTCAGCGCCACTCGCGGTGCCATTTCCGGTTCACTTAAAATCTTGATTCCCAGCCAGTAGGGCGCGTCGAAGGCCAATCCTGACAAGGGGTTGCTAGTGCCGAGAATGGTATCGAACAGGCCGCCAGTGAGGGGCACGGTTTGGACTTCAGTCCAGAGTGCCGCTCCGCCGGTTTCCTGTGAGTAAAGGCTGAAGGTGATGGAGTAGGTGCCATCGACCAGAAAGCCGCCGCCAGCCGGTTTGAGATTGCCCTGGAAGTTGATGGTTTCGGGGGGCGCGGCCAGGGCCAACGTGGCACTCAGACAAATGATCAGTGTCGCGAGTCGTGTTTTATTCATGACAGGAATCCTCCTGAGAAAAAGCAGAGAAGAGCGGTGGTTCGTCTATTTGAGGAGCATCATTTTTTTGGTGAGCGTGCCTTCGTCCGAGACGAGGCGCGCAAAGTAGGAACCCGAGCTCACCAGACGGCCGGAATTGTCGCGGCCATCCCAGATCACCTTGTGTGTCCCGGCGCTGCGATTTTCGCTGATCAGGGAACGGACTCGCTGACCGCGCACCGAATACACCTCCAACCGGACTGGGCTGTCGGCCGCCAGGGAGAACGAGATGGTGGTGACGGGATTGAAAGGATTGGGGTGATTCTGATCCAGGGACCAGATGTATCCGGGCAACTCGGGCGCAGCCGAGACGGGGCCGATGGTATGGCGCCAATAGCCGATTTCCAGGATCAGCGAAGATCCGGACGTAACGGTAGCCACGCTTTGGCCGACGGTGCCGTTGAGTTCAAAACTGGCGCTGGAAACGCTCCGGCCGCCGGCGCCGATGACATTTTTTTCCAGGACTGTCGCTGCATTTGCGCCACTGGCCCCAGCCAAAATCAAGAGCGCGCAGTACAGGACTGATTGAGATTTCATATGGGTATCCCTTTGGGTCGAGATTTGGTGTTGTGATGGGCTCCCTCCAGTGAGAGCTATTGGGGGTATTTGAAGAGTTGGAAAATCTCCCCAAAAAACTGGGTTTTGCCCGGGCGTTGAGCCTGAAGGCGGAACATTTGGCGGAAAATGGAGGCTCATTCTGCAAGGGATGCGGGCTTCTGGAAAGTCAGCGGGTTCAACCGGGTTGCTTCCCAACCGCGTCTCGGTTAAAATTAGAGGACATATTCACCTGCACTCGCTCATCTTCGGCCTACACCCACCGGAAAGCCGCGCACTGTACTCATGTTTGATCTGTCGGTCATCCTGCCTCCTTTGACGCATTTCAGTGCGCTGCAAGGAGTTGTGCCCGCTTATATCGGTCCCGGTGCCGGGTTTGCCCTCGGTGGTTCCTTCTTGTTTGCGCTGGCTGGCATTCTGCTGGCCTTCTTGGCGGTGCTTTTTTGGCCCGTGCGCGTCTTGATCCGCTCGCTCAAAGGGCGCGGACGCCTGAAAAATGCACGCGCCCGCCGTGTGATCGTATTGGGCCTCGATGGTCTCGATCCCAACCTCTGCCGCCAGTACATGGCCGAAGGCAAGCTTCCCCATCTGAGCCGCTTGCAAAAAGAGGGCACCTTCCGCCCTTTGGGCACCACCTGGCCGGCCATGTCGCCGGTGGGCTGGTCGACTTTTGGCACGGGCACTGATCCATCCGGCCACAACATTTTCGATTTCCTGAACCGAGACATGGCTACCCATTTGCCCATTTTGTCGTCAACGCGCTTGAACAAAACCGAGCCGCGCAAACTGGGACCCATACACCTGCCTGGTGGCGGTCAGAAGTTCGAACTGCTCAAGCGCAGCAAGCCGTTCTGGAAAACCTGTGCCGAAGCCGGTATCGAAAGCTCAATCCTGCGCATCCCGATCACTTTCCCGCCGGACAAGTTTGGCGGCCGCATGTTGTCGGCCATGTGCGTGCCGGATCTGCGCGGTACCCAAGGCACGTTTTCGCACTACACCGAGCCGGGCTATACTTCGGATGAAGAGCGAACTACGGGCGGCGTGAGGTTGGAGTTGGAGCCAAGCGGCGACGGCTTCAAATGCGAATTGCTC
>JADGEP010000525.1 GCA_016744275.1 Candidatus Krumholzibacteriia bacterium
GCATTGACGTCACGCAGCCGACGGTGACCCACTGGCAAGTCAGCGAATACAACCAGGCAGTGGCGGGCAATCTTGCGGCCTGGTGTGGTGATTTGACTCTCGCCAGTTGCAACGATTCGCTGGATATGGCCGGAGGGTACGGCAATAGCTGGCACGACTTGCTGGCCTATCGCGCCTCGGTGGCGAATCCGGTGGCAAGCGCCACGGTCTCGGTCGCGGCAACCTTGCAGCACGACACCGAAGTCGGTTACGACTTCGTGCGCCTCAGTGCGAAGACCGGAGGCAGCACTGGTTTTGTTGACATCCAATCGTGGGATGGCAGAGGCACTGCGTCGGTGGCCAACGGCATCACCTATCTGCCCAGTGAATATGTAGATGGTGCTGACATTGCCATTTACTTCCGGTTTCAATCCGACGGTGGCGTATCGGATGAAGATTGTGGAGGGCCCACCGCCGGTGCCTGTCAGGTTGACGACATCACGGTAACGGTCACCCAGACGGGTGAAGCCGATATCGTCAGTATCACGGACTTCCAGAACGGCACCTTTGGTGACTGGTTCACGGATTTTCCCGCGGGAGTGGGCGATTTTTCCGCGCTATGGTCCGGATTGACGGATGCCGATCCTTGCGGGACCAATTCCACCAGGCAAGTGGCCTTTATCGATGACGGCCTGGTTGTGCCTGGCACCGGGGGAACCGATTGCATCAATTGGTGCTATGGCCCCAACGGCTATATTGTCAATACAACGGGTGGCTTGGCGGGGCCCACGAGCCATATCCAGATTGATCTGAAATCACCGGTCATGCTTTGGCCCAATGATTCCTATGACGGCATTGTTTTCAGCTTTGATGTTTACCGGCATGAAGACCTTTCGATAGATGCGCCTGGCATCTTCTATATTTGGGGCATCAACTCAGCCGATACGGACGGCTCCGCTGGGCCTGTCCAGGACTTGGAAAATCAACAATTTCTGGACCGAAATTTTGTCTATTTTGGCGGACCGGATTACCTGCGAGTCAGCAATGATGTGACCGATCTGATGAACCCCGGACGAGACGTGGTGCAGGCCAGTCTGGGAATCTATGAACTGGGCTGGGCCTGGGGGTGGACCGGAAACGACGGTTATCCTGCGCCCTATTTCGACAACGTGAGCGTGAAGGTTTTTCCCCACGTCGGACCCGGCATGTCTGCTCGCGAAGTTGATCTGGCCCAGGACAATTTCCCCGAGATTGATGCCATCAATTTTGCCGACTTGGGGTCCATGCACGTGCGATTCGATTCGGCCAACAACATTTCACTCAGCAGTCATTTTCGTGTTGATGCGGGCGATTCTATCGTCGTACGGGTCAAACCTGTGCGAACGGGAGCCACCCTGGTTGGTTGGCCGCAGATGCACTACATCATCGATGCGAATCCGGTGTTTGATCCGTATCGGGTTGTGCCGACATCGGGTGTTGTGGAAGGGCGCTATGCGATCAGCCCGTCGTCGGAACCTGATCCAGAGCATTTCCGATTCGACCTGCCGGACAGCGGCACGCTCTTTCCCGGTGATGTGCTGCACTATTACTTCCGCGCAGGCGATGATGTGGCTGGTGATGTTCAGTACGCGACGTTGCCCGCCGACATTTCGGGCTTCGGCGATTTTGACAACCCGCTGGCTTATGACACCAGCTTTGTGGTCCATGCCTTGCCAACAATTCAATCGGACGGATTTGGCGGTTTTGAAACACCACGGGTGCTTTTTTGGAATGACTTTGGCAACCGGGGTGGAGAAGCCGAATGGTATCAGGCGTGGAAAGACCTCGGGTACGTAAGGGGTGTGAACTACGATATTTATTATACCAATGGACCAAGCTCCGGTGTTGGCAATGGTCTCGGTGGGCGCACCAATGGCCTGGCTCTGGAGCACTATACGGAGTTGGTCTACACCTCGGGCGATCTGGGCGTGAATACGATCTCCAATGGCGATTTCAACAACGATGCTGGTGACGATATTGGGGCATTGCTCAATTGGCTGAGTAGCGGCGGCAAGGACATTTTCCTGACCGGCGACAACCTGGCCAGCGATCTGGGTATCAATGCCGGGGCTGCGGGTTTGGCGTTCCTGGAATCCGTAGTGGGATTGAACGTCATCACAGCCGACGTCAGGACCTTAATTGGCAACCAGACAACTCCGCTGGTTCTGCCGATTCAGGGAAATGCGGTCATCACCAACGTGGCGGACTGGATCGCCTACGGTGGCTGTAACGGCATCAACACCTTCGACGGCGTTCTCGCCGGCGACGGTGCGGAGCGTCTGGCTCGCTTTGCGAACCCCTCCGG
>JADGEP010000526.1 GCA_016744275.1 Candidatus Krumholzibacteriia bacterium
GGCCTGGTCGGGTTCTATTTGGCCCAGGGGGCCCACGGGCTGTTTGGCTTGATGGGCGGACGCATCATCCTGACCTTCTTTCTCTTGGTCGCGGCCATCCTGATTTTTAAACCTTGGTTGAGCTGGTTGCCAGCCTTTGCCGGACGTATTGGTCAAGGCCTGGGCTGGCTGGGCGCCGGCATGGGTGATGTGCTGTCTTGGCCCTTTTTGGCCTTGCGCGACCTGGCGGACGGCCTGCGGGATAGAGCAGCCGTGAAGGCGGAGCAACGCGTAGTAAAAAGCGCAGCAAAGAGCGCGCAGAAGGCGGCGCAGGCGAGCCAGAACGCCTCGGTCGAGGCTCAGGTTGAAGCAGAGTCAGAAGCTGTCAAGCCGCGTGAAAGGGTGGTGCACAACATGCCGGAGGCCGACGCGATTGCGGCCCCCGAGGTTGAGGCCGTGCCTGAAGAGCGGCCCGAAGAATTGGCTCTGCCCGGTGCGGCCGGAGAGTTTGTCGGTGAGGGCGGCGAGCCGCAACAAAGCGACGGGCATCTGAAACCCAAACCCAAGCGCAAACCCAAAAAGAAAAAGGGCCCCATCGTTCTGCCGGGAATGGAATTGTTGACGCCGGCAGGACCGGAAACCCAGCAGATTTCAGCAGTCGAATTGGATGCTGCGGCCGATACCCTCGAGACGACCCTGCGCAGTTTTGGCGTCGAGGGAGAGGTGAAGGATGTGCGACCCGGCCCGGTGGTCACGACCTACGAATATCAGCCTGGTCCTGGCATCCGGGTGAATCAGATCGTGCAGCGCACAGATGATCTGGCCCTGGCCATGCGCGCCCGGGCGATTCGAATGGAAGCTCCCATACCTGGCAAGGCCGCTGTGGGGATCGAAATCCCCAACCCGACGGCGCGGATGGTGCGCCTGCGGGAAGTCATCGAAGCAACTGGGGTCGAGCAACGAGAGCCGCTCTCGGTAGTTCTGGGCAAAGATGTGGTGGGCCGCACGGTCACGGTGGACATTGCCTCATTGCCACATCTGCTGGTGGCTGGATCAACCGGCAGTGGCAAGTCGGTGTGCCTGAACGCCCTGATCTGTAACCTGATCATGCGCAACGATCCGTCGACCCTGCGGCTGCTCCTGGTTGATCCGAAGATGCTGGAGATGAATGTCTACAATGGTATTCCACATCTGCTGTTGCCGGTGGTGACCGACCCGCGCGAGGCCCTCAAAGCGATGCAGTGGCTCGTGGCCCAGATGGAGCACCGTTACCGCAATCTGGCCAAGTGGTCGGTGCGCAATATCAAGCAATACAACGACAAGGTTGCCGCGGGCCTGATTGTCGACAAGGACGGTGAAGTGGTCACCGAGCCGATGCCGTATTTCCTGTGCATCGTCGATGAGCTGGCCGACCTGATGATGCAGCTCGGCAATGATTTTGAAGGACCAATCGCGCGCATCGCTCAGAAAGCGCGAGCGGTGGGCATCCACTTGATCCTGGCCACCCAGCGCCCGAGTGTCGATGTGCTCACCGGCGTGATCAAGGCGAACATTCCCTGCCGGATCGCTTTTCGGGTGATCCAGCGCAACGATTCGCGCACGGTTTTGGACATGAATGGTGCCGAGCAATTGCTGGGGCATGGCGATATGTTGTACCTGCAACCAGGGCGGGCCTTGCCGGTTCGTGTCCATGGGTCTTTCATTGACGTGGACGAATGCGAAGCCATCTCGGCTCACTGGCAGCAGTATAAAGACCACACCGATGAGATTAGTCTGCAGGAGAGTCCCTCGGGCGGTGGCATGGTGACCGGCGAGGACGACATGTACGATGCGGCCCGTGAAGTGGTGGTCATGCATCAGAGTGGTTCAACGAGCCTGTTGCAGCGCCGGCTGCGGATCGGGTACACCCGAGCTGGGCGCTTGATGGACATGCTGGAAGAAGCGGGAGTCGTGGGGCCATTTTCGGGCAGTAAAGCCCGTGATGTGTTGATCAAACCTGAAGACCTGCCGGAAATGAATGAGGGACAAGCCTGATGAAGAAGGTCTATTGCGCCACCTTGGGTTGCGACAAAAACCTGGTCGACTCCGAAGCCCTGCTGGGGCGGTTTGCGGTCAAGGGCGTGCAACCGGTGGATGACCCGGATGTGGCGGACATTTGGGTTTTGAATAGCTGTGGTTTTATCGACGCGGCCCGCACCGACAGCGAGACTGCGTTGCGCGAATTGTGCGACGCCAAAGATGACCGCACTTTGGTCGTCTGTGGTTGTTGGTCGCAGGAACATGGTTCGATGATCCAGGACCGGTTTCCAGAAGTGGAC
>JADGEP010000527.1 GCA_016744275.1 Candidatus Krumholzibacteriia bacterium
CCTCAGCAGCGCAGTATTTTCCGCCAGTTTTGCGCCTCCCCAGGCCGATGATGACCAGAGCGCCTACCTGATCGGCACGGCTGAAACCTTCGATTCCTTCGTCACTGCGGCCATGATTTCCCTGAATGTCAAAGTCAGCCAGGTCCCATGCCCGAAGCAGGGAATGACCGCGCTGTTCTTTGCCCTTTCGCCGCAATCGGCCGAGCACACCATCTGGGATGAGATGGACGCCATCAGAGAAGGCTTCCGATGTGAGCCCTAGATTCGTTATTTCGCTAATTTGGCCGTCGAAATACTTGTCTCCGGGCCCCAACCCGACTTAAATTGTCCCGGCAATCTGAGAATCTGACCGTGACCCATTGAATGGAGCGCCTGCGATGAGCAAAAGCACAGAGACCCTGGAATTCAAGGCTGAGATGAACCAGTTGATGGACATCATCATCCACTCCCTCTATTCGCACAAAGAGGTGTTCCTGCGGGAGCTGCTCTCCAACGCTGCTGACGCCCTGGACAAGGTCCGCTTCCAGGCACTGACCAATACCGACCTGGTGGCGGACGACGCGCCGCTGAAAATCAAACTGGTCGTCGATAAAGAAAAAAACACGCTGACGATTTCCGACAACGGCATCGGCATGAGCCGCGCCACCATCGTCGACCAGTTGGGCACCATCGCCAAATCCGGCACCAAGGAATTCCTTGAGACTCTGAAGGCGAGCAACGAAGAAGACGCGCCGGATCTCATTGGCCAATTTGGCGTGGGCTTCTACGCGTCGTTCATGGTGGCCGACAGCGTGACGGTTATCAGCCGCCTGGCGGGGGAAACCGAAGCGGTCAAGTGGACCTCCGAAGGCCGTGGGCAGTTCACCCTCGAGGACACCGAGCGGGCCAGCCGCGGCACCGACATCATCCTGCACCTGAAAGAGGATGAGAGCGAGTGGCTGCAAGAGTGGACCCTGCGCAGCACGGTGAAGAAGTTCAGCGACTATGTCGAGCACGCCATCGTCATGGATGTGGAAAAAGAAGTGCCGGCCACCGAAGAGGGCGCCGAGGCGATCAAGACGATCACCGAAGAGCAGTTGAATTCCGCCAAGGCCATCTGGCTGCGCAGTCGGGGTGAAGTTGAGGACGAAGAGTACAAGGACTTCTACAAGGCCATCAGCCGCGACTTTGGCGACCCGGCGCGTTGGATCCACTACCGGGCCGAGGGCACCCTGGAGTTCAACACCTTGTTGTTCGTACCCAAGAACAAGCCCCTGGACCTGTTCCAGGGTGATGAGCGCAAAAGCAGTCTGCACCTCTACGTGAATCGCGTGCAGATCATGGACGACTGCGAAACTTTGCTGCCGGGATGGCTGCGCTTTGTCAAAGGTGTCGTCGATTCGGCCGACTTGCCCCTGAATGTCAGTCGTGAATTGCTGCAGGAGACGCGCACTCTCGAAAAGATCCGCAAGGTTCTCATCGGACGCGTGCTCAAGACTCTCGGTGAGATGCGCGACAAGTCCTGGGACGAGTACAAATCTTTCTGGGAGAACTTTGGCGCCGTAGTCAAGGAAGGCGTGGGCACCGATTTTGCCAACCGCGACAAAATCAAGGACCTGCTGATTTTTGAAACGTCTTTCACCGAGGCGGGCGAACCGACGCCCCTGAAAAAGATCGTCGAGAACATGAGCGACGAGCAGGACACCCTGTGGTACCTGGTGGGCGAGTCTCGCGCGCAGTTGGAAAACTCGCCTTACCTGGAGGCCTTCAAGGATGGCTCTCAGGAAGTGCTCTTGCTGACCGAGCCCATTGATGAATGGATGATCCAGCATCTGGGCGAGGTGGACGGCAAAAAGCTGAAAGCCGCGGACCGGGGCGAGATGCCCACCGATGACGACGAAGCTTTGACCCAGGCTCGCGAAGCCTTCAAGCCTTTCCTGACGGCGATGGAAGAGAAACTGGATGCCGTCAAGAACATCCGGTTGTCATCACGGCTGAAAAAGAGCGCGGCCTGCTTGGTGGCCGAAGAAGGGGCCATGAGTTCGCAGATGGAGCGCATGATGCAAGCGATGAATCCTGACGCGCCCGCGCCTGCGGCCGAGCGGGTTCTTGAGTTAAACCCGGACCACGAAGCGGTCGCCCAACTCAAGGCACTATTCGAAGCCGACAACGAAGACGTCCGGGTGGGCAACTGCCTGCGGGTCCTCTATGACCAGGCTTTGATCGCTGAGGGCAATCAGATTCTTGATCCGGCGGACTTCGCCGAACGGGTCAACCGCTTGATGAT
>JADGEP010000528.1 GCA_016744275.1 Candidatus Krumholzibacteriia bacterium
GTTTCACCCAGGACCGCAATGCCACCATCAAAATGCAGAACGCCGGCGACCATCGCCGGGGTGCTGCCAGCAGACGAACCGATTCCCGGCGCGGCGATCCACGGCTGGGAGAATTCGGTATTGTCCAGGCCCAGCTGGTTGGCGATCAACCGCGGGTAGCTGTTGATCTGTCCGGCCTGCATCAGGCCACCGTCCATGAAGCCCGCGGTCAGGCTGTTGCCGATGGCGGCGTAACGGGTTCCGGCATCTTCAGGCCCGGGGGCGTTGACCATGTCGGTCGGGTCGCCCGGATCTTCCAGGGAACAACCCGCCAACAGAAGAGCCAACAGGACAGGCATGACAGTTGCAATTTTGATGAGATATTTGAGATTCTTCATTTCCTGCACCTCCTCCTAGAAATGGTAAGTGAAGCCGAGGCCGACAATGTTGGCCAGGGCTTTGTAGGTTCCAAACGGATAGTCGGTGGTATTACGCACCGGCTCGCCGTCCACGATGTTGGTCCGGTCCTCACCGACAACAGCCATGTAACTGATGTTCACGGAGTAGTTTTCGGCGTGGTACATCAGGCCAACACTGTAGTCGTTGCGATCGCTGTCCGGCAGCAAGGGGCTGACGGCGATCAGGGGCTGGGGCGTATGATCACGCACGTAGCCGCCCATCAAAGAGAACTTCTCGTTGATGTCAAATTCAGCACCGACGCGGATCTGGTAGCTGTCTTCGTAGTTGAAGTGGATCGTCTGGTCGAGGTTGTCGTTCTCGAAGTCGAGGTTCAGCTTCTCGAAGGTGCTCCAGCCGAATCGCACGTAGTTGATCTCAGTCCGCAGCTGGGATGTCAGCTGATAGGCCAGGCCAACACTCAGGATGTCCGGCAGATTCAGCTCGGAACTGGCGATCTGTTCGGAGCCGCCGAGGCCGGCGATCAGGGTCGGGGCCCAGGTCGCACCGGTCGGGCTGACGTTGGTCAGCGTGGCGTCCTGTTCGTTGAATTCCATGGTCTTTTTGAAGTGGTACATGACACCCAGGGAGAGCTTGTCATCCGGACGGTACATCAAGCCCAGCGAAGGGGTGATATTGATGCTGCTGGAGGCCTCGATCTCGGTTTCGATGGCATTGGTGCCGAAGTCGGGCTCGGGGCTGAACTTTTTCAGGTTCAGGTTCTGGTGCGCAATGTCCAGACCAAAGGCCACGGCCAAGGTCTCGTGCGCCCTATAGCTGATCGCGGGCGTCACATAGACAGTCTCGATGGAGACGTCATGGCTGATGCGATTTCCGATCCAGTTTTCGGGATCCTGCCATTTGACGCCCAGGCCGAAGGGCGCGTAGAGGCCCACGCCAAAGGCGATCTGATTGCCACCATTGTTGGTGTAATAGAGGCCCGGCACCGGGAAAATCTGCGATTCGGACTCGCCGGTGTGCAGGTCATCGGTCTTGCTCAATTGTCCGCCAAAGTTGAAATCGGGGCGGATGAACATGGCGTTCACGTCCACGGTCTTGCCTTCAATGAAAGACAGACCAGCTGCATTGTAGAACAGGGCCGAACCGTCGTCGGCGGTGGCGGTAAAGGCACCGCCAAGGGCAGTGGCCCGGGATCCGGCTTCGTAAATGCTGAAACCGGTAGCCAGGGCGGAACTGGTGCCCCAAAGGGCCAAGCCAGCAACGACCAATGTGCAAGCGATCCTGTTTCTCATTTCGCCTCCTTTGTGAGTTTCAATGGTTAAGGTTGCGGCGGACGGCAGAACGGCATGGGAATATCCCGCTCTGTGGCATCCAAACGATGACCCCGCGACCTTTGGTTGCTATCATCACGATTGGCGGCACCGTAGCACAGTGTCTCTGAAGGTGAAAGAGCTTTTCAATTTAAACACCAGCCCTGTAATGGGACATTGGCGGTGCCCTCATGGATGTTTCTGTAATCGTGGACAGGCCGGCAGATTGGGCGCCTTTTTGGGGCCCCGGCCAACCCGACCGGCAGGCAAAATGGCGAGCCTATAAACCGCAGGGATACATGGCGGCGTTGGTGGCAGAAATGGGAGCCGGCGAATTGCAGGCTACCGACTGGCAGCCCACCGACTGGCCGTCCACCGGGGTTTTCGGCTCCGCGGGGTTCTGGCAACAGATGATATTGCTGGCCGACAGTCCGCGTTCTCAGTACGACGCCCTCAGGAGGGCGTCTTCGCAGCAGGGCGCCGCGCCAGGAGCCTTGGCCTGTGTGGCCCTGCAAGGGCGCGGATGCCATGGCCAGCGCGGCCGCCATGGGCGGGTGG
>JADGEP010000529.1 GCA_016744275.1 Candidatus Krumholzibacteriia bacterium
TAGCGGGTGAGCACATTTTTTGCGGTGGGAGCGCCCCAGCCGCCGGAATCGCTCACGCTGCCGTTCGGGTTGTATTCGGTCCAGGTGCCGACGCCGGCTGCATTCCAGGAGGCTGCAAATTCCATGGTCCAGGGCAGCCCCGTATAAGTATCGAGGGAACCGCTGCCGTCGGTATTGGTGACCAGTATCAATCGTGAGCTGTCGCTGCCGTCGAGAAAAAGCACCTCGCTGGTGGTCACACCACCGGATACCATGAAATTCCAACGCATGACTGCCACTTCACCCGGCCCATCGTAAAACTCAAGCCAACCACTCGACCCATCGGTGGCCGCTTCCGCCGCGTACAAGAGAACATTCGTGTAGGTGTTTTCGCCGTCGGTTCCGCTGACCACGTATTCCCAACGGTAGACACCATCGATTTCGGTGATCGTCATGGTCACATTGATTATCGTTTGGCCGCCGCCAATGGCCCACGTTTGCACCCAGGGGCCCGCTTTTTCACCCAGTTCTGGATCGGATTTGGTGGGCGGTACCAGGAAGTTGCCGAAGGTCGGCGCCGAATTGACCAGAGCAATGCCGATTTTTGATTGAGTCGCGCCGGGGTCGGCGGAGTTTTGCATCAGAGTCGGCGGGGTATAGGTGGCGATTCCGGCATTGAAGGTCGGCGCGTCGCCGCCGCCGCCACCGCCGCCGCCTGGTACAGTTGGCGAATCGTCATCCGAACACCCCGATACCAAGAAAAACACAGTCATTAGACACAACGGTAACAACAATTTACGAAATTTGGACATGAGAGTCTCCTCCAAAGACTAGGGACGGCCGACTGCACGACAGGGACAGTACCCTGCGGGAAAGAGGAGTCGGCGCGAATACAAGATGGAAACAGTAGCATATTTGTATATGACTGCCAACCATGGATAGAAATGCAGAGGGCCGGATTCGGATTGACCAACGAGCTAGTGCTTGACCACAAGCCTTTCTGGGTCCACCTGGAAACCGAGGATTTTCCCATGGGGCGCGACTCGGATAAAGATTCTGTTCCAATCACCTTTGCGTACGTCATTAAAACTGCTACCAAAGAGAACGGCTTTGTCCAAGCCATTCAGGGTTGGCGCTCGGTGCGGTTATCAAGGTCGAGGCCGGCGGTCTGACGGTGTGGGGGCAGGTGTCCGGCAGCAGCGGTTACGCCAGCCAGGGTTCCCTCGTGCAACACTTCGGTTTGGATACCGAGACGGCAGTGGACCAAGTGACGGTGATCTGTCCATATGTCAAACTTGATGGGTCCCACCACCAGACCGTGCTTCTGGATCCGGTGGCGAATGGGCGCTTGCTGGTGGTCTAATCGCCGTACTTGGTTTCGGGCGTTTCCGAGGGCCAGGTGCCGCGGACCTATGCCCTGGGGCAGTGCCACCCGAACCCTCTCAATCCCCAGACGTCCCTGCCGTTCACTTTGACCGAAGCCGGTCAGGTTGATCTGCGGGTGTATGATCTGTCCGGTGATCTGGTGAAAATCCTGGTTGCCGGTGAAATGCGCGCTACCGGTGATTATACCGTGGTTTGGCACGGACGCGACCAGGCGGGCAACAAGGTCTCGGTGGGTGTGTATTTCTATCAGTTCCTGGTCAATGGCCGCGGCGAAACACGAGGCGCAGTGATGGTCAAGTAGTCACGGGCCTCAATCTCGAAGTAACGGCATGATCGGTTGACGCACCAGTGTGCCCTGTGGGTTAATCTGCCTGAGAGAATCAAAAGTGCATTCAAGTGAAGCCCATTCCCCGGCCGATACAATTCCGGAAACCGACCCGGAAAGAGGAGATTCCCCGATGAAGGTCCTGTCTGCGTTGATCTGTTGCCTGATTCTGGCCACCGGCGCGGTGGCCGGTGACGCGCCCCAGTGGGTGCGCTATCCCGCCATCTCGCCCGACGGCAATACCGTCGCGTTCGAATACAAGGGCGACCTGTGGTCCGTCCCGTCCACCGGTGGCGCGGCCACCTTGCTGACCGCCGGCAGTTCTTACGAGTACGCCCCGGTCTGGAGTCACGATAGCCAGAGCCTGGCCTTCGCCTCGGACCGCTACGGAAACTTCGACGTCTTCGTGATGCCGGCGACCGGCGGCGAAGCGACCCGGTTGACGTTCCATTCGTCGTCCGAGGTGCCGGGCTCATTCACGGCCGACGATACGGGCGTGCTGTTTTCGGCCGTGCGGCAGGATCCGGCCAGCAACGCCCAGTTCCCCACCGGGGGTATGAGTGAGC
>JADGEP010000052.1 GCA_016744275.1 Candidatus Krumholzibacteriia bacterium
GTTCACCGCCAGTTGGGGATTTGCCAAGCTGATCATGCCCCTGCTGCTGGCGGGTGTTTTTGTCGCCGGTCTGCTGCTGGGGCGTCCAGACCACGAGGGCCTGATTCCATCGACCTGGGTGGCCACCGCCGTCGGCGGCAATTCCCTTTGGGCCAATCTGCTGGCCGGGATTTCCGGAGCCTTCATGTATTTTGCAACCTTGACCGAAGTGCCCATCCTGGAAGGTTTGCTGGGCTCGGGCATGGGCAAGGGGCCGGCCTTGGCTCTCTTATTAGCCGGCCCCGCCCTTTCCTTGCCCAGCATTTTGGTTTTGCGCACCGTCATGGGCGGGCAAAAGACGGCCGTGTTCATCGCGCTGGTGGTCGTCTTGTCGACCCTGACCGGATACGTATTTGGAACGTTCTTTTAGTCCTTTTAATCAAGGAGGCGAATGTGGAAAGCAGAATACTGGGCACCGGATGTGCCAAGTGCCACAAGCTGGAAGCAGAGACCAGGGCTGTCGCCGAAGACATGCAACTGGCCTGCAACATCGAAAAAGTGACGGAGCTGAAAGACATCATGTCCTATGGCGTCATGCTGACCCCGGCGTTGGTCGTCGACGGCGATGTCAAAGTGGTCGGCAAGGTGCCACCCCGGGACGAAATCAAACAACTGCTCTCTTGACATCCACTGGAGGATCATCATGGCCAACAAGAACACCACTCTGCGCCTGGGCGCCGCCGTGGTCATCATCACCGTTGCGGCCGCGGCCTACTTCCTGCGGCCAGCCGCCACCGAACAAACTCCGGAAACTGATCAAGTCGCTGCGGAGACCTCTTTGCCGCGCCTGCTGGATCTGGGCGCAGACAAATGTGTGCCCTGCAAATTGATGGCCCCCATTCTGGACGAAATGAAGGCTGACTATGCGGGCGACCTGACCGTCGAATTCATCGACGTGTGGAAAGACCCGACGGCCGCCAAACCCTATGAAATCCGAGTCATCCCGACGCAGATTTTCTTTGCCGCCGATGGCACGGAGTTGTTTCGACATGAAGGCTTTTATGGGCGCGATGAGATCCTGGCCAAATGGCAAGAGCTCGGAATCACGTTGCCCCAAAAGGGCGCCTAAACAATGGGCGCTCTCTTTGAAACACTGACCACGGCCGTCGAAGGCGCGCCGCTGGTGGCCTTGGCCGCGGCCCTGGCTTGGGGCGTGCTGAGCATCGTTCTAAGCCCCTGCCATCTGGCCAGCATTCCTTTGATCGTGGGGTTCATTCAGGGGCGCGATGAAAGCGCTCCGGGCCGTGCGGCAGTCTTGGCCACTCTCTTCGCCACGGGAATATTGGTCACCATCGCAGCTGTTGGGGCGGTGACCGCCAGTGCCGGGCGGCTGATGGGAGACGTGGGCCGCTTTGGCAACGTCTTTGTCGCCTTGGTGTTCATTCTGGTTGGCATGGCGTTGCTCGACATCGTGCCTCTGGCCTGGACAGCGCCCCAACCGCCGGGCATGAAACGGCGGGGCGCCTGGGCTGCGTTCATGCTGGGCCTGGTCTTTGGCATCGCGCTGGGGCCGTGCACTTTCGCCTTCATGGCCCCCATGTTGGCGGTGACGTTTAAAGTGGCGGGCGATACGCCTTTGTATGGCGCCGCACTTTTGGCCGCCTACGGCATCGGGCATTGCCTGGTGATCGCCGTGGCCGGATCCAGCGCCGCCTGGACGCAAAAAGTTCTGGATTGGAATTCCGCCTCGCCGGCCGGCCAATGGGTCAAGCGTATCTGTGGCGTGCTGGTTGTGCTGGGCGGGATCTATATGCTATACACGGGACAATAGAATACTCCCCGTAGAGTCCGCACATGAATCCGGCACAAGTTCACAATTCAGGAGGCCAAAATGGCTGACGAGAAGACGGCTCCCGAGATCGAAGACTACCAGATGTCCTACGAAGACAGCAGCGACCGCGTGCCCGTCTTGTGGATCCACGGCTACCCCCTGGACAATACGCTGTGGGATTACCAGATTGATGGTCTGGCGGACATCGCCCGCTTGATCACGCCCGACCTGCGCGGCCATGGCATGAGTGAACCAACTGCTCCTCCGTACAGCATGGCGACCTTCGCGGACGATTGCATGCGGTTGCTGGACGACATCGGTTGTGCCGGGCCGGTGGTGGTTGCGGGCTTGTCCATGGGTGGTTACGTAGCCTTTGAAATCTGCCGTCGTCATCCCGAACGCGTGGCCGGATTGATCCTATCAGCCACCCGCGCCGGTGCTGATTCGGCCGACACCCAAAAGGCCCGTGATCTTTCGGCCGATCAGGCAATCGCTGAAGGTGTGGCGCCCATAGCTGCAGGCATGGTGCCCCGGTTGTTTGCGCCGGCGACCTATGAGAAAGAGCCGGGTCTGGTGGATTTTGTGCACGAAATGATGCTCGAGACTTCGGTCGACGGCATGGTCGGTGCGTGTGCAGCCATGCGCGACCGTCCGGATTCGACCCTGGATTTCCCGCAGTTGGATCTGCCCACGCTTATTCTGCACGGAGCGGAAGACCAGTTGATTCCCGTGAGCGAAGCGGAAATCATGCACAAGGGCATATCCGGGTCAAAGCTGGTTGTCTTGGAGGGTGCGGGGCATTTGCCCAACATGGAGATGCCGCTGGAGTACAACGAAGCGGTGCGCGGATTTTTGGAAGGGTTTTACGAATAGGCTGAATCCCGCAGCGACCAACAAGAAGAGGCCACGACAATTGTCGCGGCCTCTTCCTTTGGCCAAACTCAGCTATCTGGGCAAGTGTCCATTCAGCTCAACTTTCCTGTCCGACCAGATTGTCTGCGGCCGTCCAGGCGTTGGGCTGAAAA
Organism: Candidatus Krumholzibacteriia bacterium; assembly: GCA_016744275.1. Lineage (GTDB taxonomy): Bacteria > Krumholzibacteriota > Krumholzibacteriia > LZORAL124-64-63 > LZORAL124-64-63 > JAGRNP01. The sequence continues at coordinate 2,836 of JADGEP010000052.1, forward strand.
GCCCGATCCAGCGGAGTCTCCACCAGATGGTTGGCGTAGTTGGACATGACCTTAAGGCTCGTGCCGACGATCACTTCCAAGGCTGTTTGTTTGGTGTAACCGGCGGCTAAGAAGGTGTTCAATTCTTCCGCTTTCACCAATCCCCGCGCGCAGTGATGCGATCACATCGGCGGGAACCTTGGCCGCTTGCGAGATCGACGTGTGGGCCGCCATGCAGTACTCGCAACCGGCCAGGCGGTTGTTGGTCATCAGCACGATCTGGCGCTCAGTCTCGCTCATATCGGTCTTGTCGAAGAGCCCGGCCAGGGTGCGGTAGCCTTCCAACAGTGTCGGCGCTTCGGCCATTCCGGCGTGCAGATTGGCGATCATGCCGTACTCACGCTTGGAGGCGGCCAGGAATTCCTTGCTGCCCGCGGGCGCGGATTCTTCGTTGTGCAGAACAAATTCAGACATGGTTATTCTCCTTCGATTTTACTCGATTTAAGTGTCACTCTTCACGGATTAAAAAGTCATGCCGCCGTCGACGGCGAACTCTTGCCCTTGCACATAGGAGGCTTCGTCGCTGGCCAGGAATGTGACCAGATTGGCGACCTCTTCCGAGCTGCCAAAGCGGCCCAGGGCCACCTGACTGGCAATGCCTTCGGCCATCTGTGCGGCCTCTTCGGCGGGCATGTCCATCTTGCCGTAGATGGGCGTTTCAATGGGGCCCGGACTCACAGAGTTGACCCGGATTCCGCGCGGAGAAAGTTCGGCTGCGGCGACACGCACCATTTGGTGTAAGGCTGCCTTGGTGGCTGAGTAGGCGCTCGATCCGGGCATGGCCAAGCGGTTGGATATTGAAGTCGTGGCAATGATCGCCGCGCCATCTTTCAATACCGGCGCCGCATGTTTGATTGCCAACCAGGGGCCCTTAACATTGACGGCGAATTGGCGGTCGAAGTCCTCTTCGGTATGCTCCTCGAAGGGAGCGAAACGGGCGATGCCGGCGTTGAGAAACAGAACGTCGATGGCGCCGTGCTTCTCCCTCACCTCGGCAAAGAGCGCTTTGACTGCGGCGCTGTCCGAGGCGTCAGAAGCCATGACATCGGCCTCGCCACCCAGTTCCGCCTTGGCCGCCTCGAGGGTCTTGGGGTTGGTGCCGGTGATGATGACTTTAGCGCCTTCGGCCACGAAACGTTTGGCTGTGGCCAGTCCGATTCCCGTGGTGCCTCCGGTGACGACGGCAACTTTGTTGTTCAGTTTCTTGGACATGAGATTCTCTCTTTCGTCTGTCACCGTTTTGGTAACAGTTAGGTTCAAAAAAAATGCCGCTAAGTGATGTATTCCGTCACCAAGTCGGCAACTGTCGTTTGCTTCAGTTCAATGGCCAGGGTGTCCTCGAGTTTCTCATTCAGGTCATGCAACAGGTTCTTCATCCGGCGCGCCACGATGCAGTCGGATCCGCAATCCGGGCGGTGAACCTTCAGGGGTTGTGAGGTTTCCAGGGCCCGGTACACATCCAGCAAGGTGATTGTTCCGGCTGGCCGCGCCAGGGTTGAGCCGCCGCCCTTGCCTTGCCGGGTGTCCACCAGTCCGGCTTCGCGCAGAACACTGATGAGTCCGCGCAAGAACGACGGGTTGGTGCCTACGCTGTGGGCCAGATCCTGGGAGCCGATCAGCTTTCCTTCATTCCAGGCCAAGGCGCACATCAAGTGCACGGCCATGGAAAACTGGGTGTTGGAAAGCATTGGGGGCTCCTTGGGTTGATTGCTTAACTGTCTGCAATTTACTGACAGTTTCAACATCCGCAAGTAAAAAAACGGCCAGCATGATCGCCGGCCGTTTCAGTACGGGTTGAATCAGCATATCAACGAATCAGCACCATCTGTTCAACCGCGGTGCGATTTCCCTGCACAAGGCGAGCAAAGTAGACCCCGGATTGCGCCTGACGCGGACGCCAAGTCACCTGATTAGGCCCCGCTTCCTGCACACCATCGAGCAGCGTCGCCACCCGGTGCCCTGCCACATCGTAAATTGTCAGGGTCGCCCACCCCGCTTGCTCCAGTTCAAAACTTAGCACCGTGGCGGGATTGAACGGGTCCGGATAGTTGGGCGCCAACCCAAAGGCCGCCCCTGGCAGCTCGACACCGGTTGGCACTCCGACAAACACCTCAAACGGCATCGTGGTATTGGCGCCACAGACATCGGTGGTGGTGAGAATGACCGGAAATTGGCCTTCATGGGTGAAGGTGTGTTGTGGCGATTGAGCCGTACTGGTGTGGCCATCGCCAAAGTCCCAAAACCATGACGTCACGTTGCCGACGCTGGCATCGGTGAACTGCACCGCCAGCGGCGCGTCGCCCCAGTGGGTGCTGGCAGAAAACTGGGCCAGCACCGGCGAGGGCACTGCCACCAGATTGTTCATCACCTTGCCACCCAGCCACTGGTAGCCCATCACATCCGGCGCCATGACTGTCAGGTTGACTGTATAGATTCCCGGATCGTTGAACAACCAAGTCGGGTTCTGCTGAGTGCTCGTCGAGCCGTCGCCAAAGTCCCAGTGCCAGGTGGCCAGCGGCCAGGCGTAGGAAACAGACAAGTCCGTAAAATTCACCTGCAGTGGCAGGCAGCCGGATGTCGGCGTGGCACTGAAATTCGCACTGGCCGCACTCACTTCGACCGCGGCCGCGGCGTTGATCATACCGTAGCCCGTGTAGGCATCCCACCCGGGACCTGCCTCAAGCCAATCGGACATATCAATCGCCGTAAAACAGATCTGGTCCCGCACCATATCCGGCGGCATGCCAGGCATGTGGGACAACATCACGGCGGCTACACCAGCCACATAGGGCGCTGCGCAGGAAGTGCCGCTGAAATATCCGTAGTAGTCGGTGGCATCCCAACCGCCGGCGCCCGTGATGTCGGTCGATGGCAGAATGGCCGGCCCCATGACGTCCACCGCATCGGGCAAGTCGGGGCCGGACAGGGCCGAATAATTGGACCCCCACCAACGTTCACCATCACAGGTGTAGCTGTTCGCATCGGGCGACACACCACTATCCAATTCGGCGGGGTCGGAACTGCTGCGCTTGCGTTCGCCACAGGGCGAGGCTGCGCCCACCGCAATCACCAGCGGTGAATTGGCCGGATAGATGATCGTCGACGCGTTCTCATTGCCCACCGCCGCCACCAAGACGACACCCGCGCTATGGGCGTACTGCAGGGCCATGTCGGTGGGCGGATCCAGGGCCATGTTGAAGCCAAAGCTCATGCTCACAACGGCGGCACCATTGTCGGCTGCAAAATGCAGAGCACTCTGCACGGCTGACAGGTAGAGATTGCCCTGGGAGTCGGCGACCTTCAGGGGCATCACGCTGCACCCACCAGCGGCGCCCACGACACCGGCCGCATTGTTGGCCCGCGCCGCAGCAACCCCTGCACATAAGGTTCCGTGCCCGGCCGCTGCGCTGTCATCACTGGGGTTGTTGTCGTTGTCACCGAAATCGTAGCCCGCCACCAGACGCAAGTCCGGATGGGTCAGGTCGACGCCCGTGTCCATGATGGCGATGACAACGTTCGGGTCGCCATACCCCTGGTCGCCCCCCCAGGCCAGCGGCATCTTGGCATCAAAGCCTGGCATGCCGACCGCCGGGCCAGTATAAGTCGCCGTCGCCCAATCGTAGCTGAGGAATTGCGCAATGTTGTGGTGACCCCAGTTGTTGCCGTAAGCCGGATCGTTGGGCGTGACCGGCACGGTTGTCAGATGGACCTGCCAATCGGGCACAGCCCGGCTGACCTGCGGATCGGCCAACAGCAAGGCAGCGGCTGCCGGGATGTCGGACTTGTTCGGCAAGTGGATCATGAACCAACGGTCGAGGCCCAGCGTTTGAGCCGACTGTTCGTTTTTGAGTTTGTTGTAAGGGACGGTGATACCGGTGGCGCCGAGATTATCGAGCAGTTGGTCAACCGACACCAATCCGGTGCGTCCAGTGGGTAGCGCCTTGCCCCGCTCCCGGGTTGATGACAGGGCCGTCGCCTTGCACGCCTCGGTTGTGAATTGGACCATCAGGCGGCCGGGTGCGTGATGAAGTTGCGGTGGTTGGATTGATGGGTGATGTGGTGCAGGGTGAGCAGCGGCTTGGGCACCGGTGGGAATTGAGATTAGGATCAGGCAGAAAAATGCGCAGAGTATGGTATGGGCTTTCATCGTGTTCCCCCTCGAGCAAGTCGTCTTGACCATCGAAACTGGGGCTCGCGAGGGCTGTGGTGTTGCCGACGAGCCGATTGTTTAGTGGATTGGGGGGATGGTAGCACGAATTGGGGGTTTTTGATTGTGTTTTGTCATTAGAATCATGGGGTTGGTATCGGTCTGTAAAAAAAAAAAGAGCTGCGGGAAGCCCTGCAACTCTTTGATTATATTGGTACGCCACCAGGGAATCGAACCCCGAACCTACTGATTAAGAGTCAGTTGCTCTGCCAATTGAGCTAGTGGCGCACCTAAAACCGGGTGCCGGATGATCCGCAATGTCCGGATGATCTGGCTAGCCGTTGGGCGAGTCCGATGTTATTCTGCACCGGGTCGGGCGAAGATGTGTCATGGTGGTGACGAGACGTAGCCCCGTGGACTGACACCCAACAGGCGGCAAAAGCTAGCATCCGCCCTGCCGGAAGTCAAGGAGACCGCCGCCATAATCCGGCCGCACGCCTAACCTGTTTTCGTCCCCCATCTTACTTCTCAACCACACGACCGAAAGACGCTGCCAATGGCCGACCCCAAGCCCCTCAAAACGCTCCGCACTCGCCGCAAGAAGGCCAAAGAAGTCATCGCCGTTTTGCGCGAAGAATTTCCCAATACGGAATGCAGCCTCATCCACGAAGATGCCTGGCAGCTACTCGTCGCCACCATTCTCAGCGCCCAGTGCACCGACGCGCGGGTCAACAAAGTCACCCCCGGGTTGTTCGAGCAGTTCCCCACGCCCCAGGATTTTGCCGACGCGCCTCTCGCCGAAATCGAAGAGGCCATCCACAGCACAGGCTTCTACCGCAACAAGGCCAAGTCCCTGCAAGGTGCCGGGCGCGCGCTCATCGAACGCCACGACGGCGAAGTGCCCAACGACATGAAGGCCTTGGTCAAGGTGCCCGGCGCCGGCCGCAAAACAGCCAACGTTGTCCTGGGCGAAATCTACAACAACCCCGACGGCGTGGTGGTCGACACCCACGTGAGCCGCATCTCGCTCAAGCTGGGTTTCAGCGACACCGTTGACCCGGTCAAAGCTGAGCGCCAACTCAATGAGGTCATCCCTCGCGTCGACTGGGCAGACTACGGCCACCTGATCATCGACCACGGCCGAAAGACCTGCCGCGCCCGCGTGCCCAAATGCGACGACTGCTCGCTCTACAAATGGTGTGTGATTCGAGCCTGATCCTGTACTAAGTCACCAAAAACAGATATTGTTGGCTAGCCAACCTTTTCCAGAATTCGACCACAACAGGCAGGCGCTCCATGCAAAAATACGTCATCATGGGCATCCAGGGCTGCGGCAAAGGCACCCAGGCCAAACTCCTGGCCGACAAATACGACCTGGTCCACATCTCGGTCGGCGACATCTTCCGCTGGAACGTGCAAAGCCACACCAAACTCTCGGCGCGCATCAAACGCATCGTCGCCCGTGGAGAAATGGTCGACGATTCCATCGTGGCCGACATCGTGCAAGCCCGCTTGGCCGAACACGATTGGAACTACGGCTTCATCCTGGACGGATTTCCACGCAACGCCAGTCAGGCCGAATTTTTCCTGGAGACTTATGACATAGATGCGGTGATCAACATCGAGTTGACCAACGAAGTGGTGCTGGAAAGAGTGCTCTCGCGCCGGCTGTGCAGCGAGTGTGGGCTGGACTACAACCTCATTTTCCACCGGCCCGAAGTGGAAAACACCTGCGACGTTTGCGGCGGGTCATTGGTCGCCCGAGAAGATGACACCGAAGAAGTGGCGCAAAAACGCATCGCCGATTTTCACGAAAAAACTGAGCCTGTGCTGGACATATTCAGCCGTAAAGAATTGATCCTCACCGTGGATGGCGCTCAGTCGATTGATATGGTGCAGGCGGAGATTCGGTTCAAGCTGAACCTGGCTTAGAGGCGTCGTGTCGGGATTCCAAACTTGACCATTTTGCGGTAGAGCGTGCTGCGTCCGATGCCCAAAGCCTTGGCGGCATTGTTGCGATTGCCGCCAGCTTCATCCAGGGCCACCAGCACTCGTGACCGCTCCACGGTTTCACTTTGACTGAGCACAGGGACAACCGCTTCCGGCTCACTTTGGCCTGCGGCGGCGGCCATCGCCAAGGGCTCCTGCCCCTTCAATTCCACTTCGGATTGATCGGGCCGCCTGAGTTTCATTTCCACCCGCCCCAACGCCTGCAAACTCACGTGGGCCTGACGCGCCACCATCGCGATTTCCCGCACGTTGCCCGGCCACTCATAGGCCTCCATCTCAGTGAGGCTCTCGTGGCTAAAATACTCCGCCAAATCCACCGGGCGCCGCGCTGCCACACAGAGAAAATGGCGCATCAAGGGCAGGATGTCCTCACCCCGTTCACGCACCGGCGGCAGCGGCAAATCCAGGATCCGCAACCGGTAGTAAAGGTCGGCGCGGAAAGTGCCCTCTTTCACCTTCTGCTCAAGATTGGCGTTCGTCGCAGCGACCAACCGGATATCCGTACGGCGCTGCTTCGGGTCACCCAAAGCCTGATACGTCGACTCCTGCAACAGCCGCAATAATTTGGGCTGCAGCTCCAGAGGCATGTCCCCGATTTCATCCAGGAACATCGTGCCGCCATTGGCTCGCGCCGCGTATCCCTCGCCGTTGCTGACAGCGCCACTGAAGGCGCCCTTCACGTGGCCGAAAAACTCGCGCTCGAACATGGTATCCGGGATAGCCGCCACATTGACGATCACCAACGGCCCTTCGGCCCGATCACTGTGCTGGTGCAGTCGCCTCGCAACCAGTTCCTTGCCGGTTCCCGTTTCGCCGGTGACCAACACCGGCTCATTCGTCGCAGCAAACATGTCGCACAACTGCAGTGTGTCGCGCATCACGCTGCTCTGATGGACAATCACATCGCCCGGATCGTAGCCGCCGGTCCTCACGGCCTTGCCGGTCGACATCGCCAGCTTGTCGGCCTTTTCCTGGGCGTTGCGCATCGCCGAGACACGACCAACAAGTGCACGACCTTGCTCGGTCCACCAACTCACATCCACTTTAATGAAGAGCTCCAGCGCCATCGTCGCTTGCTTCCAGGCTTCGTTCAATCGCACGATGCGCGGAGTGGCTGTGCGTGGGTCTTCGACTTCCTGCATTTTGAGCGTCGCGCTGATCAGCAGACTGACCGCCAACTCGTGGCGAGATTCGATTTCATCCAGGGTGGTGACCGATTCATCGATGCATTTGCGCGCGGTTTTGAGGTCGCCGGAATTGGTCGCCGTTTCGCAAATGACGCGCAGCGTGACCGCAGCTTCGTAGCGGTCGCCTTGGTCTTTGGCCATGGCGAGGGCTTTGTTCAGGGCGGTGAGGGCTTCGCCTTGGTTGCCTTCCAGGTTGTGGCATTCGCCGATGCGGCGGAAGGTACCCAACACAATATCGCTAGTTGCCGAAACTCGGTATCCTATAGTGGCCGCCCGAGAATAGAACCGACGTGCAGATCCGAAGTTTCTCTCGTCCCGGTAAACATCTCCCATAAACTCGAGAGCAAGAGCCTCCTCTCTTAGGAACTGAATGTCTTGAGCTTGTTCATAGGCTGTCTGCAGATGCTCTTTTGCTTTACCAAAATCTCGGTTTAATCGGTAAACTGCTCCAAGCCCAATATTCGCCATGCATTCGCGGTGGGTCCATTTCTTCTTTTTTCCTAGCTCCAGTGAGCTATCAAGGTGAATCAGTGCAGATCGATAGTCTCCCAATTTGTAATAGGTCACACCTAAATTTAGATGCACCATTGACTCTCGCGCCCTAAAACTCTTCTCCACGAAATAGGGTAACACGCAATTGTACCATTTTATTGATTCACGATAGTTCGATAATCGGCGGTATATAAGTCCGAGATAATTTCCACATCGAAATTGGCTAAGCTTATCGCTCGACAATTTCAGTAGTTGGTATGCCGTTTCTCCTGCCTCCGCGGCTTCGCTGTGAAAGCCCAATTCCGTCAGTCCAACCGACTTCAGAAAGAAATAGCTTCCGAGACTCCTGTGAATCGGAGAACTATGCATTTCAATAAAACGTTCGCATTCTTCAAGAGCAGGTTTAGGATTTCCAAGTAGTAGTAGTGACCAAAGGCGCAACAGATTCAATGCCGGACGTTTCGAAATCTCTGCGTACTCAAAATGGCCTATTAGCTCCTCAATTCCCTCGTAATCACGTAAAAAGAACAGATTCCAGCCTATCAATTCCAATACTGTGTCCGCATCTACGCTATCGAAGGGCGTGCAGTCGTTCTCATGCAAAATCAGGGAGTCAAGTGCGCCAATTGAACCGGAATAATCTTCTTTTAAGAATAGTTCTTTTGCATCCAACACTTTGCTCGTCGAGTGTCGGCTCGTCACAAGCCAATCAGTACTTAGTACTTTGTAAAAGTTCAATCCAGTCCTCCAACCAACCCTATAATAATTGCCAAAACGTCTACCCGTGAATTATTGGCAATCCGCAAAATTAAATGCCCATATAATTCAATACTCCTATCAATTCTATTTATTACAGCATGATAGCACACTCTCTACTAAATTTGCTAGATATGAGACTACACCCATTTTGAGGGCCTATTTGCAGGGCAAACCAGAACCTAATTACACTAGCGTCAATAGAGTTATTAACGCAGTGGTCTTATAAACTTAGTCTATATATCAACTCTCTTACCACCACCCCCCGGGGGGCGATAAAGACTATCAATTCTCATTATAAAAACTTTTTCCACCCAAAAACAAAACCCGCCTCCCTCGAGCCATCCCCTGTCTCAAAAGACAGGGCATGGCCCCAGAAAACCGGGTTTTGCCCACATGCCACTCACCATGGCATTTGAATGTTTCCGCCTGCGTCAGCAGGCAACAATCAGCCTAGAAAGGCAGATCGTCGTCCTCTTCCTGGGCCGCACCGCCGTCAGCGGGTTTGTCCATCGGAGGCGGATTGAAGCTGCCGCTGTCTTTGGCCTGGCCGCCGCCGCCAAAATTGCCGCCGCCACCACCGCCACCGCTGTAGCCTTCGCCCTCGTCCTTGCGGCCGAGAAGCATCAGGTCACGAGCGACGATTTCGGTGGTGTAGCGATCGTTGCCATCCTGGCCCGTCCACTTGCGGGTTTCCAGTTTGCCTTCGATGTACACCTGCTTGCCCTTGCGCAAGTATTTTTCGGCGCGTTCGGCGAGGTAGCGCCAGGCGACAATGCGATGCCACTCGGTTTTTTCCTGCCATTCGCCGCTCTGCTTGTCTTTCCAGCTTTCGGTCGTGGCGACCGAGAAGTTGGCCACAGGCACGTTGCTCTGGGTGTACTTGATTTCGGGATCGCGGCCGAGGTTGCCGATGATAGTCACTTTGTTGACGCCAGCCATTGCGTCCTCCTTGGTACCCAGCATTTGCGCCGGGATTTGGCGGAATTTCCTTGTCTGAATAGGCTCTGAATATGCGGGAGGGAATGTATCAGAACAGACCAGGAAATAGGATAAAAAAATGGGGTGGCTGATGGGATTCGAACCCACGACCACCTGGACCACAACCAGGGGCTCTGCCGACTGAGCTACAGCCACCACCATATTCGTATTTCTGGTACGCCCGGCAGGATTCGAACCTGCGGCCTGCGGATTAGAAGTCCGCTGCTCTATCCAACTGAGCTACGGGCGCCCGATGTGTTTGCCCCCAGAAATCTAGGGTACGGGACCTGAGCTTCACTGGATCTCCAGATTCAATCCGATCGCGTGACCGATATCATGCGGGCGGACGCGAATAATGGCCATCGGACGGACACTTGTCAAGACTCTGGATTCCGTCTTTGCAAAATGCCCAACCCAGCCGGCCAGGTGGTGGAAGCAGACCAATCGGCCCCCTGCCGCCGGTGGATCTGCAGGGAATGGGCCCTTATCCGTGCGGATTCCCACCGTTTTCCTAACTGCGCACCATCAAGAGAGTTAAAATCGGCACGACAATTTCTGAGGATTATGTCGCCCCCGGCAACGTCCCCCACAGATGTCCCCGACCGGCCCAGCCGCTCCCCCGGCTTGACAGCCGCCCTTCGAGTGGCCGCCACCGACTGTCGGCCCTATTGTGTGCCCCGACAAGATCAGGCTCATCCGGCCGCCCCAGCGGCGCCCCCGTATCGAAAACCCCAGTATCGAAAACCAAGGAGTGCTCATGTACATCGCCATGAACCGATTCCCCATCGCCAAGGGCTTCGAAGACACCTTCGTCGAAGTGTGGCGCACCCGCGATTCCAAACTCGACACCGTGCCCGGTTTCCTCGAATTCAAAATGCTCCACGGTCCCGAGATCGAGGGCGGCACCGTCTTCATTTCGCATTCGGTTTGGGAATCCTACGACGCCTTCCACGCCTGGACCGAATCCGACGCCTTCAAGGCTGCCCATGGCAAGTCGCGCGCGCCCGAGGGCACGTACCTGGGGCCACCGAAATTTGAGGGATTTGAAGTGGTGCTGTAGATCTCTGCAGTTTTGCGGGGTGCCTGACAAAATCGGTTCAGGCACCCCTCAATCATCCTACCAAAACGAACTGACTCCAGCGCTCAGGCTTTTTTCGCCCACCGCCCCCCACTCCAATTGCATCGCCATCGGGCCGAACGAGGCCGCCACGCCCAGCGCCATTTGGAAGTGGTGGACATCGCTTCCCTGCACTTCTTCGCCATCCCAATTCCAATTGACCGGCCCGCCAAAAACACGTGCTGCGGCATAGGGAAACAGGCGCTGGCCAACCGGCCACACCGTGCGCACTCCGGCCCGCAAATCTGCCGCCGAGTAGTCAGCTTCGGTCCCGGTGCGGCGCTCTTCGGTCTGAGCCCAAGCTGCGCTCAGGCCCAACGACAAGTCGACGGCCGGACGGATTCCCTCACCAGGCGAAAGCTGCTTGTCCAGGCCCAATGCCAGGAAAAACCCACCCTTAAAACGATGCGATGTCCCGCCATCCTGATTCAAGTCCCCGCCGGTGAGCCAACCGGCCGAAACCCGCGGCGACCAGCCCGACGGCCGAACCCGCGCCACCGCAAAGGCGACCGAGTTCAATTCGAGTTGCGCCTCTCGGTCATCATCAAAGCGCAGGGTCGTCTCCATGGTGCCGGCG
>JADGEP010000530.1 GCA_016744275.1 Candidatus Krumholzibacteriia bacterium
GACTGGAGCCAATGGTTTTGCTGATGAGGCGGAATCCTCAGCAGGTTCGGGTGTTGCTGGTTATAATTTGTTAGATACTGATCAAGACGGTGTGTTTGACATCATTGATCTAGACAGCGACAACGATGGTGTTTACGACGGCCTGGACAAGTGCAGCGGCACGCCGAGCGGCGCCGTGGTCGACAACAATGGTTGCCCCCTGGACACTGATGGCGACGGCGTCTATGACGGCATCGACCAGTGCAGTGGCACGGCTGCCAACCTGCAGGTTGACCAGTCCGGTTGCCCCATCGCCGTGACCGAGACCGAAGTGCAGTTGCTCAACACCGGCAGCATCACCACCAGCCAGATCGTCTTTGCCTCCAGTTCGGCCGACATCGACGTGGCCAATTCGAGCATCCTCAACGAAATCGGCGAGACCTTGAGCCGCTGGCCTGCGCTGAAGATGCAGATCATCGGGCACACTGATGATACCGGTTCGGCCACTTTCAACCAGTCCTTGTCCCAGAAGCGGGCCGAGGCTGTGCGGAAGTACTTCCAGGACAACTTCAGCGCCATCGACACCGCCAAGTACTCGGCCGTGGGCATGGGTGAAGAATCTCCCATCGCCGACAACAAAACCGTCGACGGCCGCCAGGCCAACCGCCGGGTCGAGTTCAAGGTGCTGAATCCGGAAGATCTGAAGAAGGAAATTGAGCATCGGAAGCTGCTCGAACGATAGGGTCCCTCCCCTTTCAACTGAGATGGACAACCAGCTTCCGCCGGCCGCCCCTTGAGTCTGGGGCGGCCAAAAAAAACAGACGGCCGACCGCGGCCAAGACAGGGTGGTTCCCGTGGGGGAGAACCACCCTGTTTCTTATTCTGTGCTGGAGCGCTTTGGTTGTGCCTCGGAGATTGTGTCTGGTGCAATGATTGCAGACGCCGTGTAGGGTGCAAGTTAGCATGCGGGCTAGCCCGGTCCTGGTCGTGTGGTGCGAACCCGTTCCGAGGTATTGGCTTAGCACATCAATGGCGCATACCAAGCCAGAGCTGAAGCAATGGTTGCCCAAGGGGACCTATTTCTGAGGTGTATCCACGACGCTCCAAATACAGGCAGCATGTGCGCCAGGAGCGACATCCTGACATGGGATCATGGGACCCAATCCAAAACGGCGCGCTCAAAAAAGGCGCTGGTCACAACCTTCTTTCCTCCGGAATATTCATAACTTCAATACAAGCCCTATTCTACGGATCTTTCAAAAAACACAATCTTCGAGGCACAACCAACCGCTTTCGGTGTTATCTTGCAACGTCTCTATTGCACACCTCGAGCTGAAAGACCCCACGTTGTCCGCACCACCTTCCCTGCATGGCCGCGACATGACCTCCGGCCCGATGACCCGCCACCTGTTGGCCGTCGCCTGGCCCGTGTCGGTCAGTTTTCTGGTGCAGACTCTCTACAACCTGATCGATGCGTTCTGGCTGGGTAAGCTGGGCAAAACCGCCTTGGTGGCGCCCACCATCACCATGAACCTCGTCTTTGTGGGCATTGCCCTGGCCATGGGCCTGGGCCAGGCAGGCACCACCCTGGTCAGCCAATACAAGGGAGCCGGACGCCCCAACCGCATGGGCCGCGCCGCCGGCCAAAGCCTGCTCTTGCAATTGGTGGCCGGCAGCCTCTTTGCCATCCTGGGATTGATATTTGCCGCGCCGCTGTTGCGCTTGCTGCAAACACCCCCGGATGCATTCGATGAATCACTGGTCTACTTGCGTTGGATCCTGGCCGGCGTGCCCCTCATGTTCGTTTTCCATGTCTACCAAAGCATCTACTTCGGCCTTGGCGATACTATCAGCCCCATGCGGGTGAACATCATTTCGGTGGTCATCAATTTGGTACTGGATCCGGTCTTGATTTTTGGCTGGGGTCCGGTGCCGGCCATGGGTGTGGCCGGAGCCGCAGCCGCCACCGTATTGGCACGCTTCATCGCTTCGGTGCTGGCCATGCGAGAATTGTTGTGGGGAACAGGCTTCCGCATCCGGCTGCAGGATTTGTACTGGGATGCTGAAATGATGCTGAAGCTGGTGCGCATCGGCCTGCCCTTGTCGCTGGGTCAAACCGCCACTTCCCTGGGCTTCACTTTGCTGATTGGCATCGTCAACGGCTTCGGTTCTTCAGTGACCGCAGCCTTCGGCATTGGCCACCGCGTGGTGATGATGGTCTCGGTGCCGGCCATGGCTCTGGGCCAGGCCAACGC
>JADGEP010000531.1 GCA_016744275.1 Candidatus Krumholzibacteriia bacterium
GGATGATGTCATCAGCAGTTCGGCCATCCGGAAGTTGGTTCTGGCGGGGGATATGCCGGCGGCGACAAGCATGTTGGGCCGACCGTACGCCCTGTGGGGCGAGGTGACACCGGGCGATCGGCGGGGGCGTGAGATTGGTTACCCAACGGCCAACATCATGCCCTTGGATGATATGAAACTGTTGCCCGAAAGCGGCGTCTACGCCGTGCGGGTGCAGGTGCCGGGCGATGTGGTGCTCAATGGTGCCGAGGGTGTGTTGCGCCGGGTGAATGAATCGTTGCCCGAGGTGGACATGAATGGCGATTTGTTGAGCGCTGCGACCGCCGATTGGGCCGTGTTTGATGGCATGTTGAATTTTGGCTACGTGCCTACGTTTCACGGCGACGGCCTGCCGCAGCGGCGCATCGAAGCGAATATCTTTGGCTTTGATGGTGATTTGCGCGGGCGCAACGTGAAGGTCGACTGGATCAAACGGCTGCGCGGCGAACGGAAATTCGCCGGCGCCGATGATTTGGTGCAGCAGTTGGAAAAGGACAAGGTCGCGGCCAAGGCGGCTCTCGTCGGATTGAAGTAGCGGGCCGGATCAGCGATACGACGCTAGTCCAGGCCCGGCATGCCTCGTTTTAACCCCGCAGCAGCGATCGCTTCATTGATCTCGATGGCAATGGCTAGGGCATCGCGCCCTTCCTTGCCTGTCACCGGCACCGGTGCCTCGCCCTTGATGGCCCGCACAAAGGCCAACAATTCTTCTTTCAAATTGTCGGTCGGGCCGTGGTTGAGCAGCTCGGGGCGGGTATCCGGCGTGAAGCCCACATCGGGGTCACAGGACACCATGACGTTGTCGCGCGTGGCGCAATCGGCCGACAGGTAGGCGCCATCTTCAAAGACGCGAATTTTTCGCATGTCTTTCAGAGAAACCCGACTGGCGGTGAGGTTCGCCACACAGCCTGAGGCAAACTCGAGACGCGCGTTGGCGATGTCGATGTTCGGCGTCAATACGCGATAGCCTGCGGCGCGAATTTCCACCACTGGAGACTTGACCAGAGTCAGCAGGATGTCGATGTCGTGGATCATCAGGTCCAGGACCACATCGACGTCCGTGGCGCGGTTTTTGAACCCGCCCAGGCGGTGGGCTTCAATGAATAGCGGCTGGGTGACTCGATCAAAAAGAAAGGCCACCGCGGGATTGAATCTTTCGAGATGGCCCGCCTGCAGGATGACCTTGCGCTCGGCGGCCAGGGCGATCAATTCGTCGGCCTGGGCGAGAGTATTGGTCAGCGGCTTTTCCAGCATGACATGGATGCCGGCATCCAGCAACGGCCGCGCCACTTCGTAGTGGTGCACGTTGGGCACCACCACACTGACAGCATCGACCTTGCCCAGGATGGAGTCGAGGTCAGCTACAGCTTCGGTGCCGCCACCAATTGTATTGGCTTCGGTGGCCACTTCCTGGGCGCGCTCGAGGTCAAGATCGACCACGGCTACCAACTCGACATCAGGCATGGCGGCGTATTTCTGGGCGTGAAAACGGCCCAGATAGCCCGTGCCGACGACGGCGGTGCGGAGTTTTTTATTTGGGTTGCTCATGGGATTGAATCTAGCCCATAAAACGGCGATGGGGGAGGATTTTTTGTGGGAAAAGATCGTGTCGGTTCTTGACCCATCCGGTGCTTTGATGGATAGTTCGACAAGGAATTCCTTATATTCCGAATTTTTAGCAGATTATGGGCCAGGGAGGGCCCTTGTTATGATGCTTTCTTCGCGTCCGGTGCCTGTGCGCTCCGTTCTGGCGGCCTGTCTGGCTGTCGGGTTTTTCTCCGTGTTTTTTATGATTCCCCACGTGACGCTGGAAGAGGCGGTGGCGCAGGAATTCACTCCTGAGATGCTGGACGCCGCTTCGAAGCAGACGGGGTTGAGTAAAGAGGAGTTGATTCGGCGGTATGAGCAGGGCAAGGGCGCGGCATCGAACGAGCCGGTTGCTGATGTTCCCGAAGGGGAACCGGGCCGGACGAGTATCGATGGTATTGATGATTCTAAGGTCTTTAAAGACAGCGCAGCTACAGTGTTGTTGCCTTTCGGTTCCGGGTTGGCGGCTGAAGATTCGCTGATGACATCCATGATGGAACTTGCTGCCGACACCACTTCCATTCGCTTTTTTGGTGATGACTTTTTCCGCCTGGATGAAGGCGTTTTTACTCCTCCCAGTT